>NZ_JBEPPY010000012.1:0-142052 GCF_040547575.1 Marinobacter sp. MBR-99
AGGATCAATTAACCAACACCTAACCGCCAAGGGTGGGTCAGTTTTAAACCGGCGATATTGCCAAAAAGTGGGTCAGTTTTAACCCGACGTTGACACTTTAGCGTGATTTGGCTTTCCCGCTTCATCCATTTCCTTTGCAGACTTTTGCAGACAACTCATAACTGAAGAGTACCCATAGTGTTTCTCGGGGGATACGTCATAACTCCAGTTGCATTCAATGAATATTTCGCGAGTCATCTCTAAAGACGTTGCCATATATTCCCTTCCGTTCAGACCTCAAAGCTCAATCACACCGTGCCGCATAACAGCAGTCAGGCAGCGCGCTTGATCATTGCAGAAATTCGACTGCGTCATGATTATGGAGTTTGAACCATCCATCGCGCTGTACATAAATCGATAAAACAATAGCTTAGCCGAGCATGGCCCTCTCTGCCATGTAATCATTCAGCGTCCGCAATTTGCTCCGCCAATCATACTGGATGAAATGCCTGCGATTATCTTGGAGACTCTGGAGAAAGGCCCCGACTCGAATGTTCGCTTTTGTTTAGACAATGGAGGGGCCCTGGCCGAGCCCGAAATTGCTCATCGCCTGACTCCGAGAGAAGTTTCGATCACCAGTGATCTACGCTTGAGGGCAGCTTTACCCCATCAAATCTCAATACTCTCCGCGATCTCCAAAGCATCCTCCACCTCGACACCAAGGTATCGCACGGTACTGGACATATTTGTGTGTCCCAATAGCAACTGCACCGCTCGAAGATTCTTGGTCTTCTTGTAGATCAATGTCGCTTTGCTACGTCGCATTGAGTGGGTTGCGTAGACTGAAGGATCAAGTCCAATGCTGGTAATCCATTTTTTTACGAGACGGGCATATTGATGAGTAGTGATGTGGTCAAACTGTCTCATCCGACTCGGCCACAGATAATCCATACCTGTAAGACCGCGCAATTTGATCCACACCTCAACCGATTCGCGCGTCTTTTTCGTTATCTCAAACTGGACAGGTTGACTGGTTTTCTGCTGAATGACTTGGGCCCTATCCAGTACCTCTCCGTTTCTGGAAATATCTCGAACCAGAAGCTTAACCATATCGCAGGATCGGAGTTTGCAATCAATCGCCATGTTGAACATCGCCAACTCGCGGATGTTCTTTGCGATTTCTAATCGAATACGTATAGCCCAGATCTGTTCCAGTTTGAGAGGAAGCTTTTGGCCCACGAGCTTTCCCTTATTCCAGGGAGATTTGCCAATTGGAAATGTCATGGTGTAGCCCTCTTTTGAGGGATAGGAACCATAAGTATGGTTAAAAAGCCTGTTTTCTGCTGGCCAGGCTTAAGTAGAGGGAACCCCGATCAGCCAGCGCCGAAGGGAGAGCCTCGGCGATCGCTTACGTCTTGGAGACCAAGAGCGGCAAAGAGTAGAGTTCAGGCAGCGTGATGGTCAGGCTTACGAGGGGTAATCAGTTTATTGATTTGGTCGGCTTTCTCCTCACGGGCACGGCGCAAATCGTAGTCAGTCTGCAAATTGAGCCAAAACTGCTCGGTAGTCCCAAAGTAACGGGCCAAACGCATGGCCGTATCCGCGGACACACCACGACGCTCGCGAACAATCTCGTTCAGGCGCTGTGCAGGAACATAAAGTTCTTTTGAAAGCGCATTCACACTCATGCCAAGAGGCTCAAGGTAATCCTCAAGTAAAATCTCTCCTGGATGGATAGGGCGCATACCTACACTAACCATTGCGCGACCTCCTTAGTGGTAATCAACAATCTCCACGTCTTCCGCCCCTTCATCTGTCCAGCGGAAACACAACCGCCACTGGTCATTGATCCGGATGCTGTGTTGCCCCTCTCTGTCTCCAGAAAGCGGCTCAAGTCTATTCCCGGGCGGAGACTTTAAATCTTTAAGAGCTTCAGCGCTTAGCAGCTGCTGTAACTTACGCTCGGCCGTTCGCTGGATTGCATTGAAACGCCGAGTCTTACCTGTTTTTACAAGCTCCTCTGTGTGCTTGCACTTAAAGCTCTTGATCATGATTACCCACCTTATAACGCTGCACGTTAAACGTGAAATACGATTTGGTTATAATAACACAATTTTTTATAATATGTGGAATCACGAAACACTTGGCGGGGGCGTTGCAGTTTACCACGAAAACGCATCATCCGGTTGCACTTGCGAACCATACAAAAAGGCCCGCGAAAACGGGCCAAGAAAAAACAAACCAAACTTACCAGGCAGTAAGCGGTTCAATAATTAGGGGCAGGTCAATCGCACTGAGGACTTACCCCGGTCCACTGAATGTTCGCTTTTGTTTACTAACGAACCTTTGGCAAATCATCCCATCGAGTCGTATACGCCGGCGACAAATGCCTCCGCCGCATCGCATAGGCGGCAGGCCCGGCCTCTCTGGCCATGTAAACCGTAGCCCTGGATTTTCGGTTAATGGCATCCATCACGGCCATCAGGCGTTCCGATCTCGCAGCAGCCGGTGTCGATTCAGGGTTGAATTCAAACAGATCCTCCTGAATACCCGCCTCTTGCACCAGATCACCCAGCATGACCCCGGCTTTGGCGTAATCGACTCCATCCTTATACATCGGTCGGAGCAGGTTCAAGGCCTGCTGCACAATAACTCGGGAATCCTGGCTAGGTTGGATAAGCTTCACACTGGCGCTGCGTGAATACTGCGGTGCGCTGGCCTTGAATGGGTTGGTTCGGATGAACACCATCAGCTCTCCGGCATACTGCTCGCCTCCTCGAAGCTTCGCGGTAGCGCGTGTAGCAAAGTGCGCAACGCCTTCCTCCAGGTCGCTCAGCTTCTGCAGGGGCTGGCCAAAAGATCGGGAGCACATGATTCGCTTCTTTGGGGATGGCACATCCTCCCACGCCACACAGGGAATGCCGTTAAGCTCCTGGGCGGTGCGTTCTAACACGACAGAGAACTGTTTTCTCAGCGTCGCCAGATGGGTATCCGCTAGCTGTAACGCTGTGACAATGCCCATGGCCTGCAGCCTGGCACTGAGCTTTCGGCCGACACCCCAAACCTCCTCAACCGGTACCCTAGCCATCAACCGCCGTTGCCGCTCAGGATTCGTCAGATCGACCACACCTTCGGTCGCCGGGTATTTCTTGGCGGCATAGTTGGCCAACTTGGCCAATGTGCGCGTGGGAGCGATACCCACACAGACCGGCAAACCAATGTTCTGGTAAACAGTGTTTTTGACCTCCCGACCAAACTCCTCGAAAGAGGCCACCCGGTCAATGCCGGTGAGCTCCAGAAAGGCTTCATCGATTGAATAGACATCCACCCGTGGGGCCAGGGCCTCGAGTGTAGTCATAACCCGCCGGCTCATGTCGCCGTAGAGCGTGTAATTGGAGGAGAATACCTGGATGCCGTATCGACGAATCTCGGATTTGATGTGATGAACCGGCACGCCCATCTTGATCCCTAGCGCCTTAGCTTCTTTCGAACGGGCGACCACGCAGCCGTCGTTGTTGGATAACACAACCACAGGCGTATTGCGCAGATCCGGACGGAACAGCTTCTCGCAGGAGGCGTAGAAATTATTGCAGTCTACCAGCGCAAATACAGGCTGCCTCATTGCACCTTGGTCTCTCTCAGACACACAGACATCATCCCTGCCCTCCCCGCTTCAGTGACCGGATCACATTGGTCACCACCCCAAACACTTCCATCACCATATCACCCTCAATGGTGATGGGCTGGTACGCCGAGTTTCGTGGAAGGAGGCGAACGGGCGGAGGCGTCAGGTGCAATTGCTTCACCGTCATCTCACTCTCCAGACTGGCGATGATGATGTCGTCATGCTTCGCTCTCAGCGATCGATCCACCACCAGAACATCGCCGGGATAAATACCGGCGTCGATCATGGACTCTCCCTGAACCCGCACGAAAAACGTGGCGGCGGGATGCTGAATGCACAGCTCGTTCAGGTCGATGGTTTTCTCAACGTAGTCTTCCGCTGGTGACGGAAAGCCAGCGGAGACCCGCTCCAGAAACATCGGGATATTTAGCCGTGAGATGGATTGGTAGTCGCCAAGCAGAATGCAGGACATGCTTTACACCGGTTACTGGTTGAATATACAGTATTTTGGCGAGACAATATCAGCGGGTCAACCCAACATTGGGCACAATGCCCTATACTCGGAATAGTGCAGCTGCCAGGAAGGCGGGAGGAGTCTGTATGAAAAGCGTAATACTGATGTTTGTTGGGGGCTTGCTGGGCGGCCTGATCGGGCCAGTGACGGCGCTGGTGGGTGTGGCAGCCGGTTATGTGATTGGTCGCGCTCTGACGCATTCGGTTGCCCCGAAACCCTCAGAAGAAGGCTCTGCCTGCCGCTAACGTTAATCTGTTAGGCATCTTTCTTTTAATCAATCTACTACACCAGATCCGCCACTGGTGCCTCTACCCCCGCAGCCCGCATCCCCCTGCTTCACTCTACCCGTGAGTCGGCTTTTCCATCCCGAGAAGGCGCCCCGAGAGACACCGTCTCGCGGGTGCCAGGTAACATAAGGCAAACCAAGGAAAGGGAAGGAAAAGACAGGCGCCTTGGGTGCCGGCCATCTCAAAGGTTTCGGGCATGGTATTTTTGTAGGATTCCGTGGCAGATCTGGTGTAGTAAACATCACCATTTGTGGTCAGGGCTTGCGAGTATTTGAGCTCGATGAGGTAGTTCCAGCGAAGCCTGCCTGCCCCCTTGCTAATTCTGGGAGGCCGATATACTGGACGAGTCTTAGTCAAACAAGCCAGGTATTGCCATGCCAAGACAAGTCGACTGTAAAGCTCTGCCCCACGAGCTTATCTTCACTCTTTCGGATACCTTCCAGAAGATGTCAGAGCAGGGATTTGCTGTTGTATCCGCCCTCGAGTCCGACCACGTGGCCGGTTAACCAGTGTATGTGCCCACCTACGGAAACAGCGATACCGAGCACACCTCCCACGAGGCTCGACAGGTGGCAATTCGTTTGATGACGCAACTGACCATTCGGGCCAGCTCACACCGGATCCCGGACGCCGGGATTATCTGCAGTTCTCCGGAAACTGTTATTGCGAAAGGCGCCTACAACGCCGCTAAAGACGCCTTCAAGCAGGCGGTCCTGGACATCCGACAGTTCCATAAACGTAGCTCGACACCCGCAAGTCGGATTACCCGACTGATCGAGAACGAGATCCGGGATAAGGGTTATCGAAGCGAAACACTTCGCCGGGCGATGAACGCCGTGCGCATTGCCGACCTGGACCTCAAGCGGTGTTACACCCGCATACGAATCATGCCATCGAATCTCCAGGTCTTTAGCTGGACCTGGACGACTAAACATGCGCGGATCATCAAGTTGAACCACGAAGAGGCCATGCTGCTGGCGTCAGAATGGCCTGACCAGCGCACCGCAGCCATCGCTGTTGATCTGATTAACCGACGCTGCGATCCCGGCGCGCCGTTGGCCAGAAAAATCCCTTTACCAAATCAGCTACGGGCCAACTTCGCTTACCGCGAAGATGGGAAAATAGTCCGGGCGTCTGCGCCTATATCTGGTGTCGTGGTTGCACAGCAGAAGAACATGCCCAGGAAGCTCTGGCGTCCAGATCCAGGATCTTCCAATAGCCAGCCACCACGTCTCGCCAGACAGTCCAGCCTGGAGGCAACGCCCATTGTCGATGCACTATGTCTGTACCGCTATGTTCGATGATCCACTCCCGCCCCCAGGTACACAGGAAAAGGCTAGGTGCTATGGCGCTCGGGCGGCTTTGACTGTCGAGGCCACAACCCTGATGCAAAGAGGAACGCCGGTAGGTTGGACCGTAAATTTCGATGTGGCGCCCAGAAACGGGGATTCGATCGATTGGTGCCGCAAGATTACCTTGCAGCTCAGTGAAACCGAACTCCCAGTTCTGGCGGCGGTGTGTCTTGGGTATCTTCCCTTCGCCGATTTCAAGCGGCCTCAAAAAGGCCTTCATATCGAACGACAGCCCGGCAAACTCTATCTTTCCGCGACTCAGGGACCGGGTACCGCATACTCGCTACCAATTCCTACTGGCCAGACTTTTTTGATCGGCACTCTGGTTCTGAAGCAACTCAGTAAACACGTAAAAATGGACGACAGCCCCCTCCTTCTGGCATCGCTACGTGGCGCTGCGGCGCTGCACTCGGTGAAAGTTTAAAGGGGTATTTTTGATTGAAAACCGAGGCTCCGTGGGGCGCTTGGGCTTTTTGCTCACTGGGGTATGCTGTCAACGGTCGATCGTAAAAGTCAGACCTTTTCTCTCGATCAAAGGGACCGGCTATAGATTTGCCGGAGCCAACACCTAGAAATCAAAAGAGGTTCAAATCCGATGAGAACCATCATTTTAATAATCGCCGGCGCCGTGTTCGGTGGTTTAGAAAGCCCATTTTTTGCGATTATTGGAGGCATTCTGGGGTTTCTCATCGCCCGCTCCACGTCTTCATCAGTTCTCCGGGACAATCGGAGTTACTGCCACAGCTCATCCTCGGCGCATCTCCTGGATCCGCTTCATACAAATAGCTTCCCTGATGACGATGACTGGCAGCTGGATTCCTCGTATGACAGGCCAGACAACCCACAGCAGTTTGATACTGACCTGCATTCACCATTTTCTAACGATTCAGACCTAATGACCGACAGAGTTTCTCACCTGGACGTTTTTGACGATATAGGATCATCCATCAACCCCACCACCGGGCTTCCGATGATGGGTGACATCGAAGGCGGATTTGATGTCGGCGGGAACCTTTACGGTACGGGGGCAGATGACATGTTCAGCTCGTCTTTTGTAGATGACGATCCCATGCGATGACGCGGAACCCACGATTCGACGTCAAGGAACGCCCAATGTCGTCAAAAAACACAGCGCTACGCCGCCAAAGGCGTCACAACACCGGTAATTTAATACTACAAGAACGGGCAATAGCAGCTCGTTCGCGCAAACGGTTAAAAAGCAGGCTTAGCGCCGGAGGGTAAAGCCATGCGGCTGGTCTCAATCGAAACCTTTATTTCAATCGTCTACGGCGAGGACGACCATCCTCCCTCCGTCTCAACAATACGACGGCGCTGTCCCACAATTCCAGGGGCTTTTAGGGACGGCAAGCGTTGGCGAATTGACATCGACATATTCTTCTCGGTCATGCGAAGCCGTGCTTGGGGGGGCACAACTGAAGCAGAAGACGACGAAGACCTGGCAGTCGTCATGAAGATTGTGAAGCAGACGGGATAATTATGGCACGCCGTCGAACCCTCAAACACCGATCCCTGGCGCAGTATCCAGGGCTATACATTCGAGAAGATAATGGCGTCTATTATGTGCGCCATCCGATTACACGGATCCAGGCGAGCCTTGAAACCACAAATCGAAGTCTGGCTATTCGCCGTTGGGCAATGCTCCAGCAGATCTGGGAACAAGACCGAAATTCATACGACGTGAACGAGGTGGCACTAAAACTCTCTACAACCTCGCAGGTAGAAGCTGATCCGGAAATCACCCTCGCCAAATATCTGCGTAAATGGCGGACGGAGGTCCTCGGACACGGGTACAAGGACGGTAAAATGGTCTGGGGAGAGTGTCACGTACTCAGCCAGAGGGGGCGAAATCGCGGCAAACCAATCGCCTTGGCGTCACGCAGGGACTACGCAAGCGATGCCCAACAACTTGAAGCGAGGGAAGAGTCAGATTTCTTCCTCTCCGACCCACAGATTCTCAGGCGTATACGGCGATTGCTGTCTCCCTGGCTTACCAAACCAACGCATTACAACGGTCTTCGTAACACCCTCAGCCGGGTGTTAATGCATGCTGTCCAGGACGGGGTGATTGATCGAAATCCTATACGGGACATCGAGAAAATCAGCGAGCCAAAACGCGAGGTGCTGATCCCTGATGATGTATACGTCAAGATCACTGAACAGCTGTGCAAACACCGATTAAACAAACGAATCAAAGATGGCACATGGCGAGCCAAGATTTGCGACCTGATATACATGATGTCACAGCAACCCATTGACGTTTTCGGACTAAAGGAAGAACAAATAAAAGATGACGAGGGCGAATTTGGTGAAATTCACTTTGCCCGCCATAAGACTGGTGTCCCGATTGTAATTGAGATGAATAAAGAACTTAGCGACTTGATTGAATGGTTCCGGAATTGGAAGCGTGACCAGGAAATAATCTCACCATATTTGATGGTCTACCCACGTTATTTCGGCATGCGGAGCCGAACCAAACCAGTGCGTCACAAATTTATGCAGACCAGCTGGGCAGAGGCCTGTGAGGCAGCCGGATTTAAGGGCCTGTATCAGCTGCGGGATCTACGGAAGAAAGGTCTTACCGATGAGTTCATATCTCAGGGTGAAAACAATAAAGGCGGGCACGAATCGCCGCAAATGCGGAAACATTACCGATTGATCCGACCACCTGAGCGGTCAAAATCGACGCTAAAATCGCTGAGAGATACGGACAAATCATGAAAGGTTTGTCGCGAAATTGTCGCGGAATTGTCGCGACCAATACGCTGGTAAGGCTGTAACGATTATAAGCCATTGAATAAAAAGGGTAAAAATGGAGGCGCGGGTCGGAATCGAACCGGCGTACACGGAGTTGCAGTCCGCTGCATAACCACTCTGCCACCGCGCCGGGTAAGCCTGGATTCTGGCTTATGCTCTCAGGAGGCGTGAGAGACTCGGAAACTGGAGCGGGAAACGAGATTCGAACTCGCGACCCCAACCTTGGCAAGGTTGTGCTCTACCAACTGAGCTATTCCCGCTCTTCGTCTAGAGGCTTTGCCTCGTCAACGGCTGCGTATTCTACGGATTCCGCCGGGGGCGTCAACACCTTTTTTTCAAGTTTATGTTTTTACGGCAATTGTGCACAAACTTTAGTCAACACCCGACTATTCAACGAGCGCACCGCCGAAAGAACTGGTCGAGAAGCACAACCTGCACTTCCCGACCGGTGATTCCTAAACCAACTCAGCTATTGCCACCACGGGCCGCGCGGTTGCCGGCAACCTGGGTGGCACTGTCGCAGTTCAGGAAACTGGAGGTCTGCAGCCAGTTCTGGTCAGGGTAGTATTTGAAGACCAATTGGCCACCTTTGAGGTTGTCCACCACGGTTTGCACCACTTTCTGATCCACTGCCGGGCAGCCATGGCTGCGGCCGATGCGCCCGTACTGTTCTACCCAATTGGTATTCACGTAATCCGCACCATGTATTACGATGGCCCGCTGCCTCGCCAGGTCGTTGATACCCGGTTCAAGCCCATCCAGGCGCAGTGAGTAACCATGCATGCCACGGTAAGATTCACTGGCCTTGAACAGCCCGATGCTTGACTGGTGGCTACCCTCGATATTGGAAAAGGCGGTCGCCTCTTCATTACCTGAGTTTCTGCCGTGGGCAACAAGATCCCTCAACAGAAGCTCGCCCTGCTCCAGGTCAAAGATCCACATGCGCTCCTGACTGGAATGCAGGGAAAAGTCAATCACCGCCAGCCGCTCAGGCATGGCGACACCATTGGAAATGGCACAATGAGTGGCTTTGAATGCCGCCTCGAGCACTTCCGGGTTCAGCTTGGGCGCAACACTGGCAAGGCGGGCAAGCAACTGGTCATCCAATGACTGAGCCTGGGCAGGAACCGCAATGGCAAGTGAAACTGCCAGGCCTGAAAACAATGAAAAAAAGCGTCGATTGTGATGCTTGGGCATGCACGTTACCTCAGGGTTCAGGAAGATAAGCTACCTGCTTGAAAAGATGCCTTATTCTACCAGAGAATTTTGAGACGCCGTTCATTCCGTACAATTTTTAACCGTTCCCATACAAATACCGGGGGCTTGAACCTTCGTTACCATCGCATAGCAGGGGCCCAACGTCAGCGGCAAGATCATTGGCAACGTTATGGAAAACCAAAGATAGTGGCAGACCAGTTCCGGAATCTTTAAGCTTGAGAGTATCTTTTCTGCATACCGGACAAGGATTAACGGCACCTGTGGCGACTGATTCCGGCTATTCCACGACAGCACACCGCGACAACCCCGGTAAGCTTGACTGCAACGGTGACACCCTGACCGTATCCGGCAGTTGGACACTTTCCCATTATTCATTACTTAACCAGCGGGTAACCGAGCTTCAGTCCATTGGTGCCACGATCAACAACATTGAGCTTGGTAAGCTAAGCAGGGTTGATACCGCAGGCGCAGCGCTGATTGCCCGGTTAGTGGGCCCGGAACATCTTCTGAGTTTTATGGAGAAGGCCAGCCTGCCAGATGAGCAGCGGCAACTTCTGATCACCGTTGCCGAGGCGATGGCAGGCGCACCCTGGCAGCCCGCCAGGAAAAACGCACTGCTGGACTTTCTGGCCGACATCGGAGAGAAGGTAACCGCCATTGCCCGGCTGCTTTGGATGCTTGCAGGCTTTATCGGTCAAACCCTCGCCACCTTGTTTTATATACTGCCCCGGCCCAGGCGCTGGCGTATCACACCGTTTGTGGCTGCCGTGCATGATACCGGGCTGAATGCCCTGCCTATTGTTGCCTTACTGACCTTTCTGGTAGGCGCGGTTGTCGCCTTTCTTGGGGCGACTGTGCTGGAAGACTTCGGCGCGACCATCTATACCGTCAATCTCGTGGCATTCTCTTTTCTACGGGAGTTTGGCGTACTGCTGGCGGCCATATTGCTGGCCGGGCGCACCGCCAGCTCCTTCACTGCTCACATTGGGGCCATGAAGGTCAATGAAGAGCTCGACGCTATTCGTACCCTGGGGCTGAACCCGGTGGAATTGTTGGTCGTACCGCGTGTACTGGCCATGATGGTCAGTCTGCCAGTGCTTACCTTTATTGGCATGATCTCCGGAATGGTTGGTGGTGCGACCGTCTGCGCACTGGTGCTCGACATACCGCCAAGCCAGTTTATGGCCATCGTGGAACGGGATATTGCCCTGAAGCACTTTCTGGTGGGTATAGGAAAAGCTCCTGTGTTTGCCTTCCTGATTGCGGTCATTGGGTGCCTCGAAGGCTTCAAGGTGGCGGGCAGTGCCCAGTCGGTGGGTGAGCACACCACCTCCAGTGTGGTTCAGTCGATCTTTATGGTGATCCTGCTGGACTCCATAGCGGCGTTGTTTTTCATGGAAATGGGCTGGTAAATCATGGCGGAAATGAAGCCTTCGAGCGCCCAGAGTTCGTCAACACCGGTGATCCAGGTGCGGGGACTGTGTAACAGCTTTGGTGATCATGTGGTTCATGAGAACCTGGATCTGGACCTGTATCCGGGAGAAATTCTGGGCGTTGTTGGCGGGTCCGGCACCGGCAAATCGGTTTTGCTGCGCAGCATTGTGGGCCTCAATATGCCCTCAGAAGGCCACATCCAATTATTTGATGTCGATCTCACAGAACTTTCAGGCGCACAGCGGTCAATTTATGAGCAGCGATTTGGTGTGCTTTTTCAGGGTGGCGCCCTGTTTACCTCGCTGAACCTGGTGCAGAACATATCGCTCCCGCTGGTAGAGCATGCGGGGCTAACCCGCCCGGAGGCCGAGGAGTTGGCCCGAATGAAGCTTGCCCTGACCGGCCTGCCAGCGGATGCCGCGCTGAAATACCCTGCCGAGCTTTCCGGTGGTATGGTGAAACGAGCCGCCCTGGCCCGCGCCCTTGCGCTTGACCCAGAGATTCTGTTTCTGGATGAACCAACTGCGGGGCTGGACCCCATAGGCGCCGCAGCGTTCGACGAACTGATCGTAACCCTTAGAAATGCCCTTGGGCTGACGGTATTTCTTGTTACCCACGATCTGGATACGCTGTACACAACCTGTGACCGGGTCGCGGTATTGTCTCAAAGAAAAGTACTGGTGGCGGACACCCTTGAAAACGTGGCCAACACAGACGACAAATGGATACAGGAATACTTTCATGGCCCCAGGGGGCGGGCCGCAATTGATGCACACAACCGGCTGACCAGACAGGAGCCCGTTTAATGGAGCCAAAGGCCCATCATGTTATTATCGGACTGTTCACGCTGGCTGCAGTAACCGCTGCCTTGGTGTTTGCGCTCTGGCTGGGCAAATCGACTGCTGATCGCGAATGGGCGTACTACCAGATAGGCTTTGACCATCCGGTGGGTGGGCTGTCAAAAGGCAACCCTGTGTTATACAGCGGCGTTCCGGTTGGCGATGTGCTCGAATTGTCCCTGGCGCCAGACAACCCCGCCCATGTTCGGGTGCTGGTGCGCGTGGACAGGGGCATACCGATTCGGGAGAACACCCGTGCGGGGCTGGTTCTTGCAAATATCACCGGCAGCATGAGTGTCCAGTTTACTGGCGGCACAACAGACAGCCCGGTACTTCAGGGCAACCGTGATAACCCGCCGCTCATCGAAGCACAACCATCGGCCTTTTCCAACCTGCTGAACAACGGTGAGGCCATGATCTCCAGTGCTGAACAACTCTTAACCAGCATGAACCGCTTGCTCGCATCAGAGAACCTTGAGAACGTATCGGCTATTCTCGATAACACCCGTCTGGCCACAGAATCATTGCTCGCCAATCGGGAAGAGTTGCTTGCCCTGATGGCTCAGTTCGACACGGCCGCAACCCGCGCAGAGGAAGCGGCCATCAAGGTTTCGGATACATCAGACCGCGCCCGCCAAACTCTGGAGCAGGAAATTACACCGGTTCTGGAGTCCATGAGCCTGGCGCTATCCACGTTGCAGCCTACCCTCCACAGACTGGACCGGCTGACCGAAGACAACGAACAGATATTGGATGCCGGGATTCAGGGCCTGGGCGACATCACGCCGGTATTGCGGGAAATGCGGAACACCCTCCGCACCCTGAATTCGTTCACCCGCAGACTGGACGCAGACCCAATAGGCACCCTACGCGGCGGCCCCAACCTCCAGGAGTTTGAGCAATGATGATCCGGTTCCGAAGGTTGGCGGTTTATATTTCCATAGCCACACTCACGACTGCCTGCACAGTGTTCCCGACACCGGAGCCGCCCCGGGCACTGGATCTTGCCCCCTATGCCTCCCAGTCAATGCACGAGAAGCCCCGGCCGGTGTCACTGAGAATTGACACCCCACTGGCCTCAGACCCGCTGGACAGTGCAAGGATCTTGCTCAAACCTTCCCCCTACGAATTTCAGGCACTGCCAGCGGTAAGGTGGCGGGACAGCATTCCCGTGGTGGTCAGGGACTATGTGCTACAGAGTTTCCGATACAGCGGCGGTTTTGCCAATGTCGTTACCGACACAAGCCCGGCCTATGCGAGTCATACCCTGATCTCCGAACTGTCGGCATTTCATGCGGAGGACAGGCAGGGCGAAGGCGTGATGGTGGTAGCAGAGTTACATGCCGAGATCATGAGCAATCGAACCAGGCGGAGCTTATGCAATACAACCCACCGGGTGAACCAGCGCGCCAGAAACACCTCCGCGGACGATTTGATGGAAGCTTTCAGTGAGAGTTCCCACGCCCTGGCAGAAGCCTTGAATCGGTGGGCTTACGTCTGTCTGGCGGAAGCCAGTCCGGACGATAAGTCACCAAAGGCTGATCAGTGATCGTTGTCCGGGAAAAGATCAGGCCAGGCAGCCTGCAGGTACAACACCATTGACCACAGTGTCAGAACCGCCGCCAGATACAAAAGCCCTATCGAAACATACGCCAGCAACTGCCCCGGCGGAAACGCCAGCAGGCCAACAATGGCGACCATCTGGGCGGTGGTCTTTATCTTACCGATATAAGACACCGCCACACTCGCCCGACTGCCCATCTCCGCCATCCATTCTCGCAAGGCGGATATGACAATTTCACGGCCGATGATGACCGTAGCAGGAATCGTCAGAAGCACGGCTGCATGCTCCTCAATCAACACCGCCAACGCCACTGCTACCATCAGTTTATCGGCGACAGGATCAAGAAACGCACCAAATGGCGTGCTCTGATCAAGCTTGCGGGCCAGGTAGCCATCCAGCCAGTCTGTGATGCCCGCCAGTGCGAAGATAACGGCACTGGCCATGTAGCTCCATTGCATGGGCAGATAGAAAACAACCACGAATACCGGAATCATCACGATTCGGGACATGGTCAGTATGTTGGGTAAATTCATGGTGTTCCTATTCATCGTGCAATGCCGCGTAGATGGATTCAGCCAGTGATTTGCTGATGCCTTGCACTTTGGTCATTTCATCCACACTGGCTTTGCGAATTTCCTGTATGCCGCCAAAGTAACGGATAAGTTCCCTGCGACGCTTGGGCCCAACCCCTTCGATACCTTCAAGGGTAGACTGCCGACGTTTTTTATCCCGGCGAGCGCGATGGCCGGTGATGGCGAACCGGTGGGATTCGTCCCGAATATGCTGAATCAGATGCAGCGCCGGCGAATCCGCGGGCACCCGGAAGACATCACCGGTCATAGCATCAATCAACTGCTCCATTCCAGCTCGGCGGGTTACCCCTTTGGCGACGCCAATCAGAGGAATGTCAGAGATCCCAAGTTCTTCAAACACTTCCCGGGCAATGTTCAACTGCCCCTTACCACCGTCGATAAACACCAGGCTCGGGCGCTTGCCCTCACCATTAACCAGCCGGCGATATCGGCGAGTCAGCACCTGCCGCATCGCGGCATAATCGTCACCAGCAGTCACACCTTCGATGTTGTATAGCCGGTAATCGCTCTTCAGGGGCCCATTCTCGTCGAAAACCACACAAGATGCGACGGTATTTTCCCCGTGGCTGTGGCTGACGTCGAAACATTCCATGCGTGCCGGGGTTTCTGCCAGCTCCAGCAGGTCCCTCAGGGCAAGCAGTCGCCGGTAAACGGTTTCCTTACTGGCCAGGTGAGTCAGCAAAGTCTGGCGGGCGTTGGTCATGGCCAGTTCCAGCCAGCGCCGGCGTTCGCCACGCACATTGCCGCGAATACGTGTTTCGCGGTTGGCGGCCTCACTCAGTGCTTCTGCCAGCAGCGCCTCACCTTCAACCGCCACGGGCACCAGAATATCCCTTGGAATTTCCCGGCGGGTATCGCCGCCAAAATAGTACTGGCCCAGAAACGCCGCAAGCAGTTCACCTTCCGACTGCTCCAGGGAAAAACGAGGGAAATAGTCCTTGGTACCCAGAACCCGGCCACCGCGAACGATGACCACCACCACACACACCACTCCGGCATCCTGGGCGATCGCGATAACATCGGCATCGCCACCCTCACCGTCTACCGACTGTTGCTCCTGCACATGGCGCAGGTGGTTGATCTGGTCGCGGTAAGCGGCCGCTTTCTCGAATTCCAGGTTCTTCGACGCCGCCTCCATGGCATTCATCAGGTCATGTATGATCGCCGGGTTCTTGCCTTCCAGAAACATGGTTGCGTGGCGAATATCCTGCTGATAGTCCTCGGAGCTTATGTACTCGACACAAGGTGCGGTACAGCGGTTGATCTGATACTGCAGACAGGGGCGGTTTCTGTTCCTGAAATAGCTTTCACTACATGACCTTATACGAAAAACCTTCTGCAGAACATTAAGGCTTTCCTTGACAGCCCCGGAGCTGGGAAAAGGGCCGAACCAGGTACCACCACCCTTCTTGGTGCGCCCCCGCCGGAAGGTCAGCGACGGGTAATCACTGTGAGACGACAGATAGATATAGGGGTAAGACTTATCATCCCGAAGCAGGATGTTGTAGGGCGGCCGCAGGGATTTAATCAGGTTCTGTTCAAGCAGCAGGGCTTCGGTTTCGCTGCCGGTGATGGTGACTTCGATGGAAGCAATCTTGCCCACCAGAGCCTCGGTTTTCGGGGCCAGGCCGGTTTTGCGGAAATAACTGCTGACGCGTTTCTTGAGGTTGCGGGCTTTGCCCACGTACAGCACGCCACCGGTATCATCGTACATACGATAAACACCCGGGCGTTCGGTTAATTGCTTCAGGAAGTCTTTGCTGTCAAACATCCCGACAGTTTCTTCGGGTTCAGACCTTGTCGGCATCCAGCAATCCAAGCCGTACCGCCATCAGTGCCAACTCGACATCACTTGAGATCTCGAGTTTCTCGAAAATACGATAGCGGTAACTGTTGACGGTTTTCGGGCTCAGGCAGAGCTTGTCGGAAATGTCCTGCACTTTCTGGCAATCCACCACCATCATGGCGATCTGCATCTCTCGCTCAGACAACCGCTCAAAACGGGATAGCTCCCCGTCTTCCTCTCGGTCACCACCCAGCGTTTTGAGGGCCATTTTCTGGGCGATTTCCGGGCTGATGTATCGCTGGCCGGAGTGGGCCTTGCGGATAGCCCGAACCATCTCCTGAATATCAGCCCCCTTGGTGATATAGGCCGTAGCACCGCTCTGCATAACCCTGGCGGGGTATGGGTCATCGGCGCAGGCCGTCACGACGATAATCCGGATAGAATCATCAATGCGCAGTATTCGCCGGGTTGCTTCGAGGCCACCAATGCCAGGCATCCGAATGTCCATCAGGACAATATCCGGGCGGTCCTTGCGCACAAACTCAATCGCATCCTCACCGGATGAGGCCTGGCCAATCGCTTCAATATCGGGATTGTCAGCCAACATACGGGTTATACCGGAGCGCACCAGCTCGTGGTCATCAACAACCAGTACCCTGATCAAATGTCACCTCGCCATCAGGTATGAAAAAACAGACTGATTGTAACGTTTAGCAAAGCCTACGGGTAGGCACCGCTGGCAAAAGCCTGCCGACAAATCAAAAATAGCTTTCAGACTGCGGTGGGAGGGCTACCAAGGCCGGCCGTGTTTTCGACCGGATCAAACCAGACCACCAGATCACCACGGCGCACGGCACACAGCACACGTTCCCGCTCTGCCAGTGGATTTTCAGTGTCATTCAACCCATGGTAACGGGTGCAGTACTCCTCTGCCAGCCCTTGCAACTGGTCATCAGTGAGCAACTCGGCATCGACCACGAATTTCTCTTCCCGAGGGTCCGCTTCCGGCTGCTGTGCTGCTTCGTCACTCATAAAACCTCCAATCAGTCGCCGTATGTTACGGTTTTATGGCGGCAACCAGAACCCCCGTTGTTGGAGACACGTTCTATTGATTCGTGGAACGGGTTCGAAAGCCCGACGCCAACTGCCGCATAGACACAGATTCCTGCCTGAGCGATTCACTCACCTTCCGCGCGTTATCAACGTTCTCCGTCAGGGTGTCTGCGCTGGCAGACAAGGAGACAGCCCGACGGCCCACTCTTCCGATTTCCTCGTGCTGAAGAGCAATGGAGCTACGGATATGATCGCTGTGCTGCTCCAGCTCATCGAACTGGTTCTTCAAGCGCTCCAGGTGGGTTTTCAGCGCCAGGAGGTTGGTCTGATTCAACTCTCCCGCCTCTCGCATCTCTGCCAGCAGAGCATCGACACTACCAACGCCCATTACCAGGTCTTGGACCCACTGGCGAATGTTGCCGGTGGACTCGGCCGTCCTTCGCGAAAGCGTGCGCACCTCGTCTGCCACCACTGCAAATCCCCGACCATGCTCGCCAGCCCGAGCGGCTTCTATGGCGGCATTCAAGGCCAGCAGGTTAGTTTGCTCGGCAATATCGGCAATCACTCCGATCACCTGTTCGATCTTGCCCGTCGAGTCATTGAGGGCGTGAATCGATTCCGACACCCGTGCAATCACCTCAATCGTATGCTCTGCCGCCTGCTCACTGTTCCGCAGACCATCCTGCACTTCTGCGTTGGCAACCACGGCCTGCCGCACGGTAACTGCGGACATCTCCGTGGCTTGCTCGATACGAGACGCCTGATCTGCAATCGAGGTCATTGATGTATTGACATCACCAATTTGCTGGCCAGTTTGCTCTGCCGCACGCTGCAAGGCCTCAGCCCCGCCATCAAGTGCCGCGGAACGTTCATCCAGTCCTGCCGCTGCGCGTCGGATATCACCAATGAAATCTTCGAACCGACGCACCAGACCTTCGAGCGCGCCTGCAACACCAGCCACTTCGTCGCGACCTCCCAGCACCGGCGTTCGTGACAAGTCAGACCGGGATTCCATTTCCATCAATTCCCGCTCCATATATTGAAGCCTGAGAATGACCGAGCGCCGAAGCCAGAGCGTCATAGCCACCACCACCAACAGAAACGCCAATGAACCGCCGAGAAGAAGGATTCGCTGGCCGCCGAGGAAGGCGAGCAGATCGTCTGCCCCGGCTGACACGTCATCCCGGCTCGTGGCCTGCTGCTGGTTAATGGCAGCCAGCATTGGTTCTAGAGCAGGAAAAAGCTGAAAATCGACCACCTGGCCTACCCGGTAGTAACTTTTCTCCCGGATACCCTCCTCCATGGCGGCCATGAGGACCAACACCCGATCAAACTCACCCTGATGACTGCTCGCCCAGTCGCTCAAACGCTCAGCGTCACGCACACGCTTCCAGTGATTGCGCAACGCCGTATCCAGGTACTCAAACTCTGCCTCAATTTCATCCCACAACAGCAACTGCGCCTTTACCTTGAAAGCCAGGTCCTGAAGCCTGCGATGGTCATGCTCAAGGTCCATAAGCACCCAGGTGTCCTGCAGGTTGTTGCGCATAAGATTCTCCGAGGCATCCTCCGCCTTGAGAATGATCATCCACGACAGAACCGCCAGGCCGGCTACAGCGATAAGGGACAAAATGGCAAAAAACAGAATGCGGGAGCGAACGGTGGACAGCATGACAACTCCAGTGGGGTAATTACCCGTGGAGGGTATGCCTGTTTTATGACACTTTTATTGCGCCAAGCGCGTCAAATAGTTGAATACGCCATTAGGCCCACTTCAAAAGCCCGGCCCAATTCACTATCATCGCCGCTTTGATAACGTTTGGATGCTAATGAACCAGAACGCCTTCCGACTGACACTGCCGATCCTGTTTGGTTATCTGCCATTGGGCATGGCCTTCGGCGTGCTGTTCACAACGCAGCTGGACTATGCCTGGTGGGTTGCGCCCCTGATGGGTCTGGTTATCTACGCGGGATCTGGCCAGATACTCGCTGTCAGCCTGCTGGCCGCAAGTGCCGGACTGCTGGAAGTGGCTGTTGCCATGTTCGTACTTAACGCCAGGCACCTGTTTTATGGGCTTTCTCTTTTGGGGCAGTTCCGCGGTGCCGGCCGGCGCAAGGGCTATCTGATTTTCGGCCTTACCGATGAAACCTATTCCCTGCTTACCAGCCGGCCAAGGACATCAGACCGCCAACATGAACAGGCCGTTGATTTCAGGATTACGTTGTTCAACCAACTGTACTGGATAGCGGGCTGCGCCCTTGGTGCCCTGCTTGGTGAACTGGTCGCTTTCGACAGCACCGGAATTGAGTTCGCCCTGGTTGCGCTTTTTATCGTCCTGACGATTGAGCAGTACAGAGCCCTGGGCGAAACCTTTCCGCTCTGGGCGGGTGCATTGTCGGCTGGCCTGGCCATGTTGCTGGTACCGCCAGCCCATCAGTTGATTGCCGCCATCACCCTGGTAACAACCGCTCATCTACTCCATTACTGGAAGCACCACAAACGGACAAAGAGCAGTGAGGTCAGCCATGGCTGAGCAGTATTATCTGGCGGCCTTTATTGCCGTATCCGCCGGCGCAACCTTTGCGACCCGTGTAGTGCCATTCCTGTTCTTCGAGCGCCACACCGAACATCCACTGGTAAAGCACATCGGTCGATTTCTGCCGGCGGCTGTGATGGCGCTGCTTGCGGTAATTTTTCTTCAGCGGTCGGCAAACTGGAGCGCCAGCGCACCAGGGCTGGACGCCTTGCTGCCGGGGTGTCTGGTGGTGATCATCCACTTGTGGCGGCGCAATGCACTTCTCTCTATAGCGGCGGGCACTGCCGCGTACATGACCATTCAGCAGGCGGGCTGGCTCACTTAATTCAGGGCCTACCCTTCGACATTGGCCACCAGCCTGGAATCTTCCAGAGCCGCCGTGCGGTGCTTGACCACGCCCTTGTACTCCGGGCTTTCAATCATTGCCAGAAAGGCATTGATGGAGGGATAGCGTACCAGAAGAACCTGATCCCAGGACTCATCTGGTGGAGCGATCAGCGAGCCCACGGAGCGGCCTGACCAGATCACTTCAGCGCCAACGGTGCGAACACATTCTGCGGCTTCTTCCATATACCGCTTGTAGGCATCACGGCCTGAACAATCGTGCGCGTCATCCTGGTAAGCAGCCCGGTCACGGAACCGTAAAAGATTCAGCATTACGACGGGCTGATCTTTAGGGGTTTCCTGCAAAACTTTGCGGAGCTCTTCCTGAGATGGATTGATCGTCGCCATGCTTGTCCCTGTTCATGAGTGTGGAAACGTTACGGTACATCGAATCCGTGTTACGAACAGTAAACCAATTTACTGGAATATGCACCCGTTCTGGATTAGCGCGGTAACGACAACATGAAAACAAAAAACCCCAGCATTGCTGCTGGGGTTTCATATTGGCGGAGAGGGAGGGATTATTCGGCCCTTCGGGCCTCTCCCCCTTCGGGACCGTCGTCGCTTTGCTCCGACGTTCCTCCGGCTGCTACGCAGCCTACGGTCGAACCCGCGAGGATTCTCACCCGCCCTCACAGCCAATAAAAAACCCCAGCATTGCTGCTGGGGTTTCATATTGGCGGAGAGGGAGGGATTCGAACCCTCGATACGCTATTAACGTATACACACTTTCCAGGCGTGCGCCTTCAGCCACTCGGCCACCTCTCCAATAAACTGTTTCAAATCAGCGATGTCGTCGCTCATTTGAGGGCGCAAACTTTAATGGTTTTGGGGGCGTTTGGCAACTGTCTCCGGTTAGATTCCCGAAAAATTTGTTTGATCGGGGATAATTGCTCATTCTTGTAGTCAGATTCATTAATCCGGAGTGAATAACCATGCTGATGAAGGCCGAACAATCCACGCTGCTGCTTGTTGATGTCCAGGAGCGCCTGATGCCGGCCATAAGCCAGGGCGCGGAAGTAGCTGATCGTTGTACACTGCTGGCCACTATCGCCGGGCTGCTGGAGGTGCCAGTGGTTGGCACGGAGCAGCTACCCGAGAAGCTGGGGTCGAATATTGAGTCGGTGCGGGAGCTGTGCAACGTCACGGTGGGCAAGCATCATTTTGATGCCTGCCCGGATGGTCTGATCGATCAGCTACCCGAGGGGCGCCAGCAGATTGTCATCGGCGGCTGTGAAACCCACGTATGTATGCTGCAAACGGCGCTGAGCTTACTGGATGCCGGCTACAAAGTCTGGGTGGTGGCAGATGCCACCGGCTCCCGTAACGACTTCGACCGGGATGTGGCGCTTGACCGCCTGCACCAGAGTGGCGCCCGGATTGTCACCACCGAGATGGTGGCCTTCGAGTGGATGGTGCATTGCAAGCATCCCCGATTCCGGGACATTCAGGCGCTGATCAAATAACCGAACCAATGAGGCGTTCATGCTGAATATGGATTTCTCCCAACGCGTGGTGATTCGCACTGCCGAGCAACCCTGGGTTGCCAGCCCCGCCGCCGGGGTTGAACGCAAACCCCTGGCCCGGGAGGAAGCCGAACGGGGGCACGCGACCAGCGTGGTGCGTTATCTGCCGGGCTCCGCTTTTGCCCGCCACGAACACCCCCAGGGCGAGGAGATCCTGGTGTTAGAGGGAGTTTTCTCCGATGAAACCGGCCATTACCCCGCGGGCACCTACCTGCGCAACCCACCGGGTAGCGGGCATGCGCCATTCAGCGAACAGGGCTGCACTTTATTGGTGAAACTGCATCAGTTTGATGAACGGGATACGGCCACGGTTCGAGTCGATACCAACACCGCGGAATGGCTGCCGGGTATTGGTGGACTTCAGGTAATGCCATTGCATGAGTTTGAACACGAACACGTGGCCCTGGTGAAATGGCCCGCCAATGAGATGTTTCAACCTCACCGGCATTTCGGAGGCGAGGAAATCTTCGTGTTGAGTGGAGAATTCTGCGACGAACACGGGCGTTACCCTGCAGGCACCTGGATGCGCAGCCCCCACCTGAGCCAGCACCACCCGTTTGTTGAGCAGGAAACGGTGATTTGGGTTAAGACTGGTCACCTGCCCCTGGTTTGATCTAAACAAAAACGGCCCCTTGAGAGGGGCCAAAAGAGAGTGCTATCCCGACGACAACATCAAATCTGCCTGGTCAGGAGGCGTAATTCGCACGCCAGTCGGACTGACCATACGAATCGCTGCCGAACCGTTCGTGGCCGTTTCCAATCGCCATCCCCTCACCGGCCGGCACTTCAAATACGTGGTAAGCCTCTGGCCCAAAGGGATCGAGCGCGGTATCCAGATATTCATACGCATCCGGTACCGGGTCTCCGGACATGGCAACTCTGAATTGCCGCTCCACCGTAGGTACTGTGACACTCAGAGGCTGCTGCACCCAGAGAAAAACCGCCTTCTGGGCGACCAGATACTCACACCTGACCACTTTGAACCCCTCACGAAGGGTTAATGTGGTCGGCTCCTTTCCAGGCTCAAGACGGAACTTGTGAATGGTTTTCATGGCGGGACTCCTTCAGAGGTTGCCAGACACAGCTTCATAGTGCACCGCCATGAACCTCGATAAAATAAGATTTATTGAGCAAAAAACATCGGTATTATCGATGATCAGTCAAAACCACTGCAGATGGCCCGCACACCTTCATGGGCAACCTTCCGGCTTCGGGTAATGGCATAGAGCTGGTCGGTGACCGCCTTGACAGGAGCAATTTCCACCACCTGATACTGGCGACAGACTTCTTCTTTGATCGCCGTTGGCGCAGCAAACACACCCAGCCCTTCCCGCCCGAAAACCTTGATTAACGCGCTGTCGTCCACTCTCGCCACCAGATCCATCCTAACGTTGCTGATGGTCAGCCAGTTCATCAGTTTCTGGAAATAAGGCGCATCAGTGGCGTTGGCAAGTAACGGCTGATGATTGAGAGAGGCCGGAAAGCCGTCCCGGAGGCGCTCGGCCATATCCGGCGCGGCAAACAAACTTATGGTAGATGACGTCAGTGGATGGACGGCAAAGCGTTCGTTTACCGCCTCAGCCTGAGGCATCCGATCTGTCAGCACTACGTCCAGCTCTTTACGCTTGAGGCTGAGCAGCAAATCTTCAGCACGGCCAGTTCGGCAATCCAGGTTGACTTGCCTGTTCAACTTCAGGGCTGGCTGCAACAACTGAAAGGCAATGAGTTTATGGATCGATGCCGAGACCCCGGCCGCCAACCTCAGCGGGCGATCGGTAGGGGCCAGGCGTAAGGTTTCAGACAGCTCGCCGGTCAGTGCAAAAATATCGTTGGCGTAGGACTGAACCATCTGGCCCAGCTCGGTCAGGATCAAGCGCCGCCTTTCCCGGCTGAACAACTGCCCTCCGACCGATTCCTCGAAAGTGGCAAGCTGGCCACTCAGGGTTTGCGGCGCCAGGTCGAGCAGCTCGCTGGCTTTGGCAATAGAGCCCTCACGGCTGATGACCCAGAAATAATAGAGGTGCCTGAGATTAAGCTGATCCATGACGTAAACCTAGTTTGTGGTCGCTCTTCGTGACCGCAGCAACCAAACCGACATCAAAACACTGTGCAACACCAATAATGGTACCGCCACCAGTAGCAGGCCCGCCCAGCCAATCGAAGCCAGCACTGCACCGGCACTCAATGCGGCTGTTGCCTGCGCCGTGAACACCATCATGTCATTCAGGCCCTGCACGCGGAATCGCTCAGACTGCTCGTAGCCCTGGGGCAACAGCGTTGTTCCGCCAACAAACAGGAAATTCCAACCTACGCCAAGAAGCAGCAAAGCCCAAAGATAATGATGAAAACTGATACCGCTGGCTGCCAGCAGGATACAGCCCAGGTACGCCAATAAGCCCAACGCCATCATCAAAGGGATACCAACAACCCTGGTCAACCAGCCAGAAATCAAAGATGGAAGGTACATAGCCATGATATGTAGCTGGATAACCCGTTTTGCGGCATCCAGATCGTGCCCTGCCATTTCAGTCATGCTCAATGGGGTGGCGGTCATGATGAAGCTCATCACCGCGTAACCAATCGCCGCACCGCTGATTGCCGTCCACACCAAGGGACTTGCCAGAATCTCCCTGAGTGGCCGCCCCCCGCCAACTGCGGTTTCCGGTACTCGCTCTGCCTGTGCCTTGTAGCCGAGCGCAAGAATGACAAACGCCAGGGCCTGAACCACGGCCAACCCGGCCCAACTGTACAGAAACGGGTAGGCTTCAGACTGACTACTGCCCATGCCAGCCACTTCAGGCCCCAACCAGGCGGCAACAAGGCCACCGAGAAGCACCCTTGCAGCCGCGGAGCCTGCCATCCCTGGTTCAACCGATTCCATCGCCGCAAAACGATACTGGTGCACCACCGCCAGGCCCACACCACCGAGAACGGCAGCAAGACACATCAGGGCAAAGCCTGACTGCCAGGAAGCGTAGACGCCCAGCAAACCGGCAAGAACGCCCGAAACAGCGCCCACTAGCATCACCTGCTTACGCCCTATCCTCTCCATCAACCAGGTTGCTGGTTTGATAGCCACAACGGTACCAACCACCACTAGCCCGACCGGTAATGTGGCCAGCTCTGGTGCAGGTGCCAGCAGTCTTCCCTGAATGGAGCCAATAAATACGATGAAAGGCGCGGTGCACATGGCCAGCGCCTGGGCTGCCACCAGCACCCAGACATTCAATGGCATGGGCTATTTCTTCCTGTAGATGATGCCGGGGTGGCACTGAACCATTTCGTATAGATTCGGCAGGCCATTGAGGGATTCAGAGGCGCCCAGAATGAGATAGCCGCCAGGGTTGAGAGCCCCGTGCAATCGAGTCAGGATGTCTTTCTTGAGATCTGCGGAAAAATAGATCAGCACATTTCGGCACATGATGATGTCGAACTTGCCGAGCATATATCGCTCAAGCAGGTTGAGCTCCTTAAACTCCACCATAGCCTTGATTTGTGGTTTTATCTGCCAACCACCATTGGCCGATGGCGTGAAAAACTGTTTCTGGCGCTCAGGTGAAAGCCCCCGACCGATGGCGATCATCTCATACTCGCCCCGCCGAGCCACTTCCAGTACGCTTTTGGATATGTCCGTTGCGGTAATCTTCACGTCCCGCAATTTTCCCGGCCGATTACGCCGAAACTCATCCACCACCATCCCCACTGAGTAGGGTTCCTGACCGGTCGAGCAAGCGGCAGACCAGATACGAAGCGGCTGTAACGAGTTGCGTTCGGCAAATTCCGGTAACAGCTTGTCCTGTAGAATGCGGAACGGGTGATTGTCACGAAACCAGAGGGTTTCGTTGGTGGTCATGGCGTCAATGACCAGCTCACGCAACCCGCTGCGCCCCGCACGCTTCAGGCGATCAAGAAGTTCACCCAACGAATTGAGATTATTTTCTTCAAGAATCCTGCGTAATCGGCTCTTCACCAGGTACTGCTTGTTGTCACCCAACAGAATGCCACAAGCGTCCTGCAGGAATGTCTTGAAGGCTTCGTATTCCTGAGGCGTAATGTCCGCTTTCATTAGATCTCTATCGTGGGTAAGTCCATGAGCCGAGGCATCAGTTCTGGTCAATGATTTCCATTACTCGCTCGGCAAGTTCGTCCGGGCTGAATTTCGCCATGAAATCATCTGCGCCAACCTTCTTAACCATCGCCTGGTTAAAGACACCACTCAGGGATGTATGAAGCATCACATACATGCCGCTGAGCGCCGGATTCTCTTTAATTCTGGTAACGAGGGTGTAACCGTCCATTTCCGGCATTTCCACATCGGAAATGATCAATGACAAGTGGTCTCGGGCATTGGAACCATCCCCCGTGATCTCCTTGAGATAGCTCAACGCCTGTTTACCGTCATTTTTGGTGACCACTTCCATTCCGATCGCGGTCAGGCAGCGTTCGATCTGGCGCCTCGCCACAGACGAATCATCAACAACCAGTACCGGCAAATGCCCGGGAACACGCTCCGAGCTGCGAGTTTTCAGCTCTTCGGTGACATCTTCCCTGAGCGGAGAAACTTCTGCAAGAATCTTTTCTACATCTATGATTTCTACAAGTTTGTCATCAATCTTGGTGACCGCCGTCAAGTACACATCCTTGCCAGCCCCCTTGGGTGGCGGGAGGATATCTTCCCAGTTCATATTCATGATCCGGTCGACGCCAGTCACCAGAAAGCCCTGAGTTTTGCGGTTATACTCGGTAATGATAACAAAGCTTGTTGCCAGCTCTTCCTGTGGAATGCCTGCCATGCCAATGGCCATGCTCAGGTCGATGATGGGGATGGTCTCGCCACGGATATGGGACACGCCCCTAACCACCTGGCGGCTGTTAGGAATCGATGACAGCTTCGGGCATTGAAGAACCTCCTTCACTTTAAAAACGTTAATCCCGTAAAGCTGCCGCCCCCGCAAACGGAACAACAACAGCTCAAGCCGGTTCTGACCAACCAGCTGCGTACGCTGGTTAACGCTGTCCAACACCCCTGCCATAACTTTCTACTCCCGGCATGCCAACGATCGGCACAGAATTTGCTCAGTTATTATCAAACAACTTGCTTACGCGAACCCGGACCAAAACATTGACGCCCGGTGTCCAATCAAGGTTAACGGCCCAAACGCCATTTTCCTTAACGGAACTCGCATAAATAGGCCTAACTGACAGCATAGGACAAAGCAGTGCAGATGCGAACCATCTTTTTAGCGACATTTTGCCTATACAGCCTTAGCCTGAATACCGTCGCAGCGGCCACCACCGCAAGCGAGATACGGGATGCCGCAGCCGGTTTTCTTGAGGCCTGGGCCGAGGAGCAGCGCCAGGATCAGTTCGATGTCATCTTCACCATTGGCAACATTGACAGCAGGCTGAGCCTGGCTGCCTGTGAACAGGCTCTGGAAACCGAATTTACCAACGACCCCCTGCGGACAACATCACCATCGGTCATGGTGTCCTGTGTGGGTGAGCGCCCATGGCGCATGTATGTCACTGCCTCCGTCGAAGTGCACGGCCCTGCCCTGGTGGCAGCGCGGCCTCTCGCCCGGGGCGAGCGCATCACCACAGAGCTGGTTCAGGAAAGTCAGGTGCAGATCAACGCCAGCCGCAGAGGTATCCTCACAGATGCCGAACAGATATCCGGCATGCTGGTGCGGCGCCCCGTCAATGCCGGGTCGCTTCTCACCCCGGATCTGCTTGAGGCGCCGAATGCCGTTGAGCGGGGTGATCATGTTATCATCACCGCCAAATCCTCGGCGTTCGCAGTCAGCTCCCGGGGCAAGGCGCTGGCAAGCGCCAGCGTCGGCGAACAAGTGATGGTTGAGAATCTGCAGTCATCACGCACGGTTCGTGCAACGGTCACGGCCCCGGGCCGGGTGGAAATTGCCATGTAACGGCAAGCCAATGCCCGGCGGCAAAATTTTTCCGTTTTTTCCTAAAGGTTGGCTTAACGCTGCCGATAACGAGATATAAACCCGATTTCGCCACCTTTGAGGGTGGCCACAGGCAAGCAGGTATCCTTATGTCAGTTGACTTAAATGGAATTGGCCCCGGCCAGGTCAACACCACCAGAACCACGGCCGACAAAGCAACCGGCAACCAGAGCACGCCCTCCACGGCTGGAGAACAGGCGAAGGCTCAAAGCACGGCTGCCCGCGGTGATAACGTCAGTCTCAGCAATCAGGCCAAGAACCTGAAGCAGCTCGAACAGAAGCTGGGTGATTACCCGGAGATGGACGACGACCGCATTGCGCAGATTCGAGCCGCACTGGAAGATGGCACCTACAAGATTGATGCAGAGAAACTGGCCCAGAAAATGCTTGAGATGGATAAAAGCATTTTCGGGTGAGTAAAACATGGCTGCAATCGATGAATTGAAGACCCTTCTCTCAGAAGACATCCGCCAGCTGGAAACACTGGCGGACCTTCTAAACCGGGAAAAACAACTCCTGGCCTCCTCAGACATAAAACTGCTTCAGGAAGTCACCGTTGAGAAGAACGGCGTTCTGGCTGATATACGGGAGCGTGCAAAACAAAAGATTCGCCTTCTTGTCAGCATGGGGTATCGCCCGGATGCCGGCGAACCCTCCAGGTTTATCCGCGCCGGTGGCATGGAAGACCTCTACCAGCTCTGGAAAACCGCCGATGGGCGCCTACGTGCCTGCCAGGAGCTGAACCAGAACAACGGTCGTGTTGTCGGGCACCTCCAGAAGCGCCTGACCAGGCTCACCGACATTTTCCGTGGCGCCTCTGCCCAGCAGAAGCTATACGGTGCCAAGGGCGAGCAAACCAGCGTATCCAGCGGCAATATTCTGGCCAGCGCCTGACCGAGCCGGCAAACAAAAACGCCCGGATGAGCTGTCCGGGCGTTTTTCGTCAGAATCACCTTAACCGCATTAACGGGTGTAGATCGTCATCTGGGAATCCGGATGGAACTGTATGTTGTGAATACTGACGTTGCCCATGGAAGGGGCCTGGTTGCCGCTCACCCGGATATTATCCATACGGATCTCCTCAATCCGCTCAGGGAACGCCAGCCTCAAGGCGCCATCCTCTCGAATGGAATACCGTGGCTCGCCCTCCCGGTAGTGAACACCAGAGATGGTCAGATCGGAATCCAGGAAACTGAGCATTGGCACAAAAATGTTGGCTGCGAGTTTGATTCCCTCTACTGAGTCCAGTCCGGCGAGCTCCGGATCATCGACACCACCGACAGCATTTCCCGGCATTGCGGAAACCGTTTCGATACGCGCCAACAAACCCACACTGCTTTGAGCTGTTACGCCGGCCATATCGCTTTCAGACAGAGGCGCAAAGCCGCCCCCTTCATATAACTCACCTGCTTGTGCAGGCATGGATGCAGCACTGGTATTGCCGGCCGCCAGCGACACCAACGGCTGAAACGGCAGTGTCACCATGGTAACCAGCGCTGCCGCATTGCGATACCGGGCCTGGTGCTTGAGCACACGATGCAGTTCTTTGTCAGTCACCCAGCCAGAGGCAATCAACACCTCGCCCAGGCGCTGCCCGGTTTCCCGCTGCAACAGCAACGCCTGGTCCAACTGCCCTTCCGACAAATAACCACGATTGACCAACAACCGGCCAAGCCGGGACTTCTCTTCAAACCCCTTACGGATTCTCACTCGACTCCTCCCGCATTCACAGTGATCACCGTACAACCCGGCCCGGTATTGATAATGGTTAAAGCGTAGTCCAATCACCTCGCCTACGCTGTTCTGATTTGCACTTATTCAGGTAAGGATCTGTTAAGATCTTCGCTAATTTTGTTCTGTCCGGATTATCTCAGGATTCCCGATAACAACTGAAACTGTGAGAGCTTCTGAAATGACAAATATCGTAAAACCCACATCAACTGTGATGTCAGTCCTGTTTGCCGCAATCCTTGCCGTGATGCTGACCACCCCGATTCAGGCCGAAGAACTGCCGAAGGTTCGCTTTGTCACCTCTGAAGGGGCCTTTGAGCTTGAGCTGCGCCCTGACGTAGCCCCGAAAACCGTGGAGAATTTCCTTTCGTACGTCGAAGACGGGTTCTATGACGGCACGATTTTTCACCGGGTAATTCCCGGCTTCATGATCCAGGGCGGCGGGTTTACCGAAACCATGGCCCGCAAACAGACCAAAAACCCCATCGTCAACGAGGCCACCGCAACCCTGCCCAATCTCCGGGGCACCGTGGCCATGGCCCGCACCAGCTCCCCGAACTCTGCAACCTCTCAGTTCTTTGTTAACGTCGCCAAAAACGATTTCCTGAACGCTGGAGTGCGAGGTGCAGGCTACGCGGTCTTTGGCAAGGTCACCGAAGGCATGGGCGTGATCGACAAGATTGCCGGCGTCCAAACCGGACATCGCCAGGGCATGGCGGATGTTCCGGTTCAGGCCGTCGTGATCGAGAAAGTGACTCTGGTTAACACTGAAGACTGAGCACCATGCTTTCCCCCTGCCTGCCGCCGGCCATGGAGCCGGCAGAACTTGTCTGGCGCGACGGCGTGCCCGAATCCACCCGGTTTGGAGACGTATATTTCAGCAGGGACAACGGCCTGGCAGAAACCCGATACGTTTTTATCGGTCATAACGAATTACCAGATCGTTTCCGACAGGTGCCAGAGACCGGCCACTTTGTCATTGCAGAAACCGGTTTTGGTACAGGACTGAACTTTCTCGCCGCATGGGCCGAATGGTCGAAGCAGCGACCGGCCCCGGATAATGCCATCCTGCACTTTGTCTCGGTGGAACGATTTCCCCTGCGCCGCCAGGATCTGGAGAAAGCGCTGTCTTACTGGCCAGAGCTCCAGCCGCAGGCGGCGGAGTTGATTGAATCTTACCCGCCATTGATCAAGGGCACCCACCGGTTGGTACTGGCCGGTGGCCGGGTGCGGCTCACCTTGTATTTTGGCGATATCCTCGACGCCTGGAAGGATCTCACATTTACTGCTGACGCCTGGTTTCTCGACGGTTTCGCTCCGTCGTTGAACCCGGGCATGTGGCTGGACGATGCCATTTCATTGATCACTGGTCACAGCAAACCCGGAACCACACTGGCTACCTTTACCGCCGTTGGCCGAGTGCGACGCAGCCTGGCCGACGCGGGTTTCGAGATCGCCAAAGTGCCCGGTTTTGGCCGAAAGCGAGAAATGCTTGCGGGCGTTTACGCATCGGGGAAGGTGTCCGGGCAACCTCAGAGAGCGGGCATCGTCGCCATTATCGGTGCCGGGATTGCGGGAACCCTGCTTGCCCGCAACCTGGCGGACCGTGGCACTCGAGTGCTGCTGCTCGACCAGGCTCCCCACGCCGGCTCAGCGGCATCAGGCAACCCCCAAGGCGCCCTCTACGTGAAACTTGGCGTGGAGTACAACACCCAGACTGAGCTTGCCGCCACCGCCCTCAGCTTCAGCCAACGTTTCTACCGCCCCTGGCAAAACCAGTTCTGGCACCCAACAGGACTGCTGCAACTGGCAACCGATGATCAGGAAGCCAGTCGTCAGCAGCGTTTCTGCGATCGCAATGATTATCCGGAGGAATTGCTGGAATCTGTGGATGCAACCCGGGCGAGCGAACTGGCAGGCATTCCCGTTAATACCGGTGGCCTCTGGTTTCCCGGTTCTGGCTGGCTTGAGCCTGCGCAGGCATGCCAGCAACTTGCAGAGCACCCCATGATTGAAACACGGTTCGGTTACCAGGTCGCCAGCCTTCTGCCGTGCAACAATCAATGGTGTATTCGTAGCCACTCCGGAGAAGATTGCCGTGCAGACGCTGTGATTATTGCCGGAGGTCACGACAGCGCCGCGTTAGTACCTGTTGCGGATGAACTCCGCCTGAAATCGATCAGAGGGCAGATTACCGAACTGCCGGAATCAGACTTCAATCTACCCGAAGCCGTCATCTGCGGGACCAAGTACCTGAATCCCGTTCACGGTGGCAGCGCCGTCACCGGAGCAACCTTCGACTTAAAAGATAATACCCCGCACCCTACTCTAGCCGGTCACCAGGAGAATCTTGAAGAACTGCAGCGTACACTGCCCTCTGTCTCCAAGGGGGGGCTGCCTGACCCGGATCAGCTAAAAGGGCGAGTAGCCTTTCGTTGTACCACCCACGATTACCTGCCTGTGGCCGGGATCATGCTGGATACCGAAGGGAATCACCTGGAAGACCTGTATCTGCTAACCGGCCTGGGCAGCAAAGGCCTGGTCTGGGCGCCGCTGCTCGCAGAGTATCTGGGAGACGTTATCAGTGGCCAGCCTCACTGCCTGCCGATGCCACTGAAAAAGCGACTGGAAACCAGACGGCTTTATCGAAATTGACGCTTACCCAGGCGTAATGAAGCCGGTCTACAGTTTTCTGGTATTCAGCCGTTACCATTAGCGTAGCTGCTCTGCATTGGGGAGTTGCAGCAGTCAAATCGGAGAGGTACTGGAATGTCTATTCACGTCAGTGAGCCTGGGCGACCCATCGGCACCCGGCTGCCGGAAGCCTTGCGAAGCCGTCGCGTTGGCGACGTCACCGAGCTGACTGAGTCCGGTGCGATTTCACCGGGTCACAGCGAGGCAACAGACGCAGAGTTTCAGCAGGCCGCTAACAGCGGTCGACACCGTGCGCTGCAGGAATATGGCACGGCAGCAGCAGGAGAGCGGAGGGAAGAGCGCTTGTACCTGCCGGTTTCCGCTATTTGCTCTCCCGCACTGTATTCGGTGCCAGCCACGGCCTCCATGGGTGAGGCAATGTCCAGCATGGAAGACAACGGCGTGCACCACCTGGTCATCCTGGCCGAGCAAAACGTTGCAGGCCTTATTGACCTGCGCTGGCTGCTATCCTGGCTACACGACAACCCACCGCAAGCGGTAAATCAGAGCCTGTCTCAGGTTGAGCTGCCAGCGTTCCTGACCGCCTCTCCGGAAACCGACGCGCACCAGCTCGCGCGGCTTATGCTTGCACACCAATTGAATGCGGCACTGATCGTTGACGCGAAAGGTCAACCATCAGGCATTGTGACCAGCACCGACTACCTGAAGCTTTATGCCAGTGCCAGCCGGCACGAAGGGGCAGTCTGATCACGCCCATCCGAGCCTTTACGGACCGGTAGAGGTCAAAGCCCCTCCCTCCGGGCCAAACAGACGAATCTCCAGGTCACCATCCCGATCCACCAAGGCGGTAATTTCATCATCTCGGTAGTTTTTCAGCCTTAACACACTCAAGCCCTCAACCTCAGGCTGAGTACGCCAGCTCCGATATGCCGCCTCTTCATCTCCGCGATTCAGCCTTGCCAGGATACCATGACGGGTTGACGGGGCCCCGGACTCGCCAGCGAAAACCCCATCGGTGGAACCAGCAATAACGATATCGCCGTTGAACAGCAGGCCCTGGCTAAGCTCTACGGGGGCAGTGTCATTTTGATCATTGGCCGACAGCGCAGTACCTATGGCACCGGAAGTGCTGTAACCGAGAGCGAATCCGGCCCGGCTGTTCTTGCGCGTGCGTATCAGTTCGGCATCGTCATCTTCATTCACGTCCACCCGATACTCAAACGGCCCGTCACCGATCAGCCAGGCACTGCCATCGCCATAAAACCCGTGTCGCAGAACCTCAGCAGACTCCTCACCAACCTGATAAACCGACACAGCTCCAGCAGCACTGCCACTGAAGAAGAAGGGACCAGTAACCGCCGTACCGTCGATCGATGATGGGGCAAAGCCAAACAGTAGCGGACTGAGAGCAGCGACACTGCCGCCGACCACATTATCATCACCACCAGAGCCTACCTGTCGTGTCCAGGCGACTGTTGGTACCAGCGTATCGCCATCGGGTATGGTATCGATTCTGGTCAGGAATGCGTCGATACCACCAGCGGACGACTCGCCACTCCAGACGCCGTCGGTTTCGCCAGCAATTGCAACGTAGCCACTGCCCGGGTGGAGGCCTACCCACCGAACACGGTCCTGACCGGAGGTGCCCATCCGGAGCAGGTCATCCCAGCGCAACTGGTACTCGCCCTCGCTGAGTCGATAAACACCGACAATCACATTATTGCCGGCCCCGGCATCGCCGGAGCCGATCAGCTCGTCAGTAGTGAATGCCACGGCCATTTCATATCGGGTGACCCTGACCGTGTCCTCAGTCACTCGGCGCTCCGCCACATCCACGAATACGTCAGGGCGTGCTGAGACATCCGCAAGACCGGCAACAACCAAAGGATCGCCCAGCAAGGCTCCCGTCTGGTCATGAATGCGCACCTGAACCTGGCCGTTTTGAGTCCCAGCCACAAAGTACCGACCGCCATGGCCGATGGCAAAGTCCGTCGGCACAAACCCGTCGTCCCAGACAACAGGCGATTCCAGGCGATTGAAACTGAGCCTGAGCAGGCTATCGCTGGCCCCTCTGGCGTAATTCTCCCGGCCAGCCTGGAACCGGCTGTCCACCGCCAGGTTCGCAAGCCGGTCGTGCAGGTCCTCCGGCGCTGAATAACTCTCACTGGCACGAACATCGAAAAGCAACTCATCCTGACCAACGGGGAAGCTCAAGGTATTGTTCTCAACCCCGTCCTGCTCGATGACAAACTCGGTTCCAAGCCGGGCCGTGGAACCCTGGGCATGCGTCAAACGCACCATGACCGTGTCTGCCCGATCACCAGACAGCGTGGCGCGATACTGCCTTGCTGCTCCGGTGTTGAGAGTATCCCTCTGGCCGCCTTTCAGGGTTTCGATGGCCACCACCGGTTCATTGTCTTGAATGGTCAGGTTGGTGCGCACACCATTGTTTGAAGCGCCGAGGGAAGCTATGCCCGTGCGCACTTCCGTTAGATGAAGCTGCGCCAGTTCTGAGGGTTCAGGAATGGTGTCGTCGATGACTTCCAGTGGAATGTAGCACTCGGTAATACCCGGCTCGAGGATAATCAACCCTCTGTCCAGAATGCCGGCGTCATTCTCGTAATACTCAATGTACGTGAGTTCCTCGCCCTGCTCGTCTACCGGGAACGCGCTGTTGCTGCCCCGGGCCACAATGTCGTTACCGATGATGGCACGGCCGAGGTTATCACTGCTGTATTCGCACCTCTGGTGCGAGGGAGTTTGCTCATCGTCGCAGTTATTCTCATCGAACTCGGAACGCAGCTCGAACGCGATCGATACCTGTGTCACCGAAGGTTGGTCCAAAAGAACCTTTGCGAAGACACGATGGGTTGGCGAGGTGACTGCCTTGGTCTCCTTGAACGAGCCATCGTCGTTGTACAGGTCAATCTCATAGTTATGCTCCCCGACAACGTCCAGTGCTGGCAGTTCGCACCGGGTTCGGGAGCTGTCGGGTATTTCCGGGCTTTCGCCCTCAGTGAACGCCGGCGCTTCCAGCGACACTACGTTCCGTTTGACCTCGATATCAAAGGGCTGGAACCCAGCCATGCGGCCATCGGTGGTGACGATATCGATATTGTCGTTTCGGCCCAGGTCGGCTTCACCTCTCGCCCCACCGGAAAGACCCGGAACACCGCGCATGATGATGCCCTGCCGGGCTTTGTTGCTGGTATCTTCCAGCGCGAGCCAGGACGGCGCGTTCGTCAGTGAGTAATCGAGAATACTTTCGCCGCCATAGGCGCCCCAGTTGTAGTAATACTCCACACCCAGGTAGGCGTTGGTGGGCGGCGCGCCAAGCAGCGTGGGCTGGTCGGGGTCCTTCTCGGTTTTACAGCCGGCAGACGCCAGTACGATCAGGGCCAGACCCAGGAGCCGGCCAGAAAAGAAGGTGCGAGGGAGCAGATCGGCGCGCATGCAAAAATCCGTTTCATGACGTTGTTGTTATGGCGGTGCCACCGGGGATTTAAGCTCCCGGTTTACACACCGTTACAGATCAACGCCATGGTAGCCAATTTGTGCCCTGCCGGATCTGCGCGAGTTCTCAGATTCACCTGCCGGGCCCGTATCAGCCTGCCACACCATGTTCTTTCAATAACGCGAAAAGCCCGTCTTCATCCAGGACAGGCACTCCCAGTTGTTCCGCCTTGGCCAGTTTGGAGCCAGCAGCCTCACCGGCCACCACACAGGCGGTTTTCTTCGAAACGCTGCCGGCAACCTTGGCCCCCAGCTTCTCCAGCTTTTCCTTCGCCTGGTCCCGGGTCATCTGCGACAGGGTGCCGGTCAGTACCCAGGTTTCGCCGGCCAGCGGTTGAGCTTCGGCCGGGACAACCTGTTCTTCCTGCCAGGTCACGCCTGCGTCTTTCAGGGCCTGCAGGGTTTCCTGGTTGTGGGGTTGGTCGAAGAAACTACGGATATGGCCAGCCACGATCGGCCCAACATCAGGCACGGCCTGCAGAGCCTCCTCCTCTGCCTCGGACACGGCTTCCAGCGTGCCGAAATGAGAGGCAAGCGCCTTGGCGGTGGCCTCTCCGACTTCCCGAATACCCAGTGCATACAGGAAACGCCACAACACCGGCTGACGGGAGCGGTCAATCGCGGCAATCAGATTGGCGGCCGATTTGTCCCCCATCCGCTCCAGGCTGGCCAGTTGAAACCGGGTTAGCCGGTACAGGTCCGCCACGGTAGTGACCATGCCTTCATCCACCAGAACTTCAATAAGCCGGTCGCCCAACCCTTCGATGTCCATGGCCTTGCGAGAAGCATAGTGGCGGATGGCTTCCTTGCGCTGGGCCGGGCAGAACAGACCGCCAGAGCAACGGGCGACAGCTTCCCCTTCTATCTGGACGATATCCGAATCACAGACCGGGCAATGGCTGGGCATGACCACTTCAGTTGCGCCCTCAGGGCGTTTTTCCGGGACCACCTTCACCACTTGCGGAATGACGTCTCCGGCCCGGCGGATGAACACCGTATCGCCGATGTGCACATCCAGCCGGCGAATCTCGTCCATGTTGTGGAGTGTCGCGTTGGAGACAGTCACGCCACCCACAAACACCGGCTTGAGCCGGGCAACCGGCGTGACGGCTCCTGTTCTGCCTACCTGAAACTCCACATCTTCGATAACGGTGAGCTCTTCCTGGGCGGGGAATTTGTGGGCAATGGCCCACCGGGGCGCCCTGGACACAAAACCCAGCTGCTGTTGCAGATCAAGTCGATTCACCTTGAACACAATGCCGTCTATTTCGTATGGCAGGGTGTCGCGCTTGGCCATCAGCTCCTGGTAAGCCTCAAGGCAGGCATCAACTCCCACGGCTTTACGCATTTCCGGGTTGATGCGGAATCCCCAGCTGCGAACCCGCTGCAGGCTGTCCCAGTGGGTATCAGGCAGCAGGCTTTGGTCGGTGACCGCCATGCTGTAGGCGCAAAGCTCCAAGGGGCGCTTGGCGGTGACTGTTGATTTCTTCTGGCGCAGGCTGCCGGCAGCGGCGTTCCTGGGGTTTACAAAGGTCTTTTCGCCTTGCTCGGCAAGCCGCTGGTTCAGTTGCTCGAACCCGGCCTTGGGCATATAGACCTCGCCCCGAACCTCCACCAGGTCCGGGAAGTTGTCGCCCCGTAAGGTCAGGGGGACCGACGGAATGGTGCGGATGTTGGCGGTGATATCCTCACCGGTATAGCCGTCACCGCGGGTGGCCGCCCGCGTCAGTACGCCCTGCTCATAATGCAGGCTGACTGCAAGACCATCAAGTTTGGGCTCGCAGACATACTCCACCAGGTCTTCGGTTGCCAGTCGATCCCGCACACGGCGATCAAAATCGCGCAACTCATCGTCACTGAACGCATTGTCCAGAGACAGCATGGGCAAACGATGGGTAATTTCTGCAAAACTGGTTTCCGCGGCGCTGCCAACGCGCCGGGTGGGCGAGTTGTCCGAAGCAAGTTCCGGGTAGTCTGATTCCAGGGACTGAAGTTCCCGGAACAACCGATCGTATTCGGCGTCGGGTATCCTGGGGTCATCAAGAACGTAATAGTAGTAGTTATGATCGTCCAGGGCTGCGCGCAACTGCTCCACGCGCTGCCGGATATCTGCAGAAACCTGGCTCATCGGATCGCTTGTCCTGATTAAATGTTATACCCGATGGGAACGCTGTTTACGTTCAAATTCACGGATACGCTGCCGGCAATGCTCAATCGTCTGGGGAGTCATTACGCTGCGGCGCTCATCTTTCAGTTCACCGCCCATATTCCGTACAACGCATTGAGCTGTTTCGAGCATGAATTCGAATGCCTGCATGGCATTGGAGGGCCCAGGCAGGCTCATGAAGAAACTGATCCCGGGGGTGCTCATGGTCGGCATGTCCTGGGGCCGGAAGGTTCCTGGCTCTACCGCGTTGGCAACACTGAACTGAACGGGTGTGGTGGTGTCAGCGCCTTCATGGCGGTGGTAGATGTCCATGTCACCATATTCAAGACCACAGGCCTCGAACAGCTTTTTCAGGGTCGTTCCCGGGAACTGCTCTCCGTTACGGGCCAACACGTTAATCACCAGCACTTCCCGGGCTTCCGGGCGATTAGCGCCGGCCAGAGGTTGATTCTTGCGCGGGCTGGGTGCCGCTTCCCGACGCGCGGTGTCCTCCTCTACCTCGGTGGTCACCACCGGTGGCTCATTCACTTGAGTTCTCGCAGCGGCCACGGGCTCTGGTTCGGGTTTGGGTTTGGGCGCCTGCTTGGGTTCTGGCTTATGTTGGACCTCAGATACCCGGGGAGGAGAGGCTTCCGCATCGTAAGCATCCGGCGCCTCATCTGGCACGGGTTCCGAAGCGCGCTCTGCTCGGCTATTCACAACTCTGGCCTCGCCCAGGACGCCGTCGTCAACGCTGTCGTCAGTAGCGCCCCAACCCGACTCGAGCGTAACGTCGTCGTCATCCGAACTGCCGAAATGTTCAGATGTGTCCCGCTTAAGGTAACCGCGCTCTTCGAGGGTGCCCCTGGATACGGTTCGAGCTCCACCGTTGGGGAGTTCGGGATTGTAATCATCGTCCAGCGGTGAATCTTTGAGATCATCCGCCCCCATTCCCGAGGAGATTGCCATGGATTCCTTACGGGCGCGGCGCATCCGCCGAACACCGTCAATGACGATTCCAAGAATAACCAGGGTACCTATGGCAATTAACCATTCCCTAAGTGACATAGTGCTGCTGTCCTGTTTGCAGTTCGGAACGTTGCTACTCTAAGAAAAGCCCGTAATGAATACAACGCACTCCGGGCCGAGATGGCGTTATTGTCATGGTTGACGGCTTTTTCGCCAACCCTCAGGCCTCCGCCAGGGCCGCCGCCTCGTCTACATCCACAGACACCAGCCGTGAACAACCCGGTTCGTGCATGGTTACACCCATCAACTGGTCCGCCATTTCCATGGCAATCTTGTTGTGGGTAATGTAGATGAACTGTACCTGTTTGGACATTTCTTTCACCATATTGGCGTAACGGCCAACGTTGGCATCGTCCAGCGGGGCGTCCACCTCATCCAGCATACAGAAAGGCGCCGGATTGAGCTGGAAAATAGAGAATACCAGGGCTATCGCGGTCAACGCTTTTTCGCCACCCGATAACAGATGGATGGTGCTGTTCTTCTTGCCCGGTGGCCTGGCCATGATCGCTACACCGGTTTCCAGAAGATCTTCACCGGTGAGCTCCAGGTAGGCATTACCGCCACCAAACACCTTGGGGAACAACGCCTGCAACCCACCATTGACCTGGTCAAAGGTTTCCTTGAAGCGCTGGCGGGTTTCCCGATCTATCTTGCGAATAGCGGTATCCAGCGTTTCCAGGGCTTCCATCAGGTCATTGTGCTGCTCGTCCAGGTAGGTTTTGCGCTCACTCTGGACCTGGTATTCCTCAATGGCTGCCAGGTTAATGGCCCCCAACCTCTGGATGCGGCTACCGATCTTCTCCAGTTCTTCGGCCCAGGTTTTCTCATCGGCATCTTCCGGCAGCTGGCCCAGCACTTCCTGGAGCTTTACATCCAGCTCCTTGAGCTGCTCGATGTGGTTACCGGACCGGATTTCCAGTGCCTGGGATTCCATCTTGAGCTTTTCCAGTCGGGCCCGTATCTCACCTACCACATGCTCGGTGCGGCTGCGGCCTTGCTCTCGCTCCCGTACTTCGCGGTCAATATCTTCCAGGGCGTCCCTGGCGGCTGAAAGCTTCTCCTCCTCCGCCAACCGGCGCTCCAGAAGCCCCTCGAGTTGAAGCTGCAGGTCTTCCAGTGGCTCTTCAGCGCTCTCTCGGGTCTCCCGGAGCATATCGAGGCGCTCTTCCAGCCGTTCCTTTTGCATTTGCATGCGTTCGATGGTCTGTTTCAAGCCATCACGCTGGCTTTGCAATGACTGCAGTTGCAACTGTAGCTGATGGGCATGGTCCCGATCGTGGCGGGCTTCCTGGCGAAGCCTGTCCAGGCTTTCCCGTAGGGTGTCACGCTGCTCCAGCAGGCGCTCTTTCTCTTCATCACTGTCCTCGGTTGAGGCCAGTGCCATGTCCCACTCTTCCCGGGCGGATTCGAGGTCCTCTTTTTGCTGCTCAAGGCTACCGACCACATCTTCGATGTCATCCCGGATACGGGCAAGACGGGCATCAATCTGTTCAGCCCGGGCTTTCAAACCACTGACTTTTGAAGACAGCGCACCGAGCTCACGCTCAGCGTCACTTAAGCGGCTCTGGGCCTCTTCCCTCGCCGCCTCGGCACGCTCGCCCTGTTCCTGGAGCAGTTCCAGTGATTCCAGCGCTTGCGCAAGTAACTCTTCCGCCTCTTGCAGGCTTACCTCAAGCTCACTCACTTTCTTCTGGCGCTCAATGACACCGACCTGTCCGGCGTCGGAATCGGGCATCAAAACCCAGTTGCGGGCAACCCAGACCCCCTCAGGTGTAATCAGGCTGTCACCGGCCGAAAGTTGGGCCCGGCGGGCGAGTGCATCACTGGTGGAGTCTGCTGTATCAATTCCGGTAAGCAGATGACTGATGGCATCCACGCCATCCACCTTGGCCGCCAACCCGCCAACCCGCCTTGGTTCAGCGCCCGAAGACACCAGCGCAAGGCCTTTTGGCGCGCTGCCCAGGGCTTCAACAAGGTGGTCAAATCCCGGCAATGCAAGCCCTTGGCTAAAGCGGCCAATCACCTGCTCTACGGCAAACTCCCAGCCATCCTCAATACGCAACGCGGCGGCGACCCGGGGCGCATCCGACAAACCGTTGTCCCGCAACCAACCCTGCAAGGTGTCGTCATGGCCACCCATCTGTTCATCCAGCAAGGCCGTCTGGGAGTCCAGGGCGGCTTTCAGGCTGTGCACCTGTTGCCGCCGTTCGGCAACAGCCTGCTCTGCTTCACGCAGTTTCTGCCGGCTCTGGTATACGTCGTCCTGCAGCGCCTGAATGCGCTCCGCCGCCTCTTCTCGCTGTAACTCCAGGGTTTCCTGCTGTTCCAGCAGCTCATCGAGCTCCGCACGGTCCAGTTGCTCTTCCAACAGTGCCTGCTCGTCCAGTAGTTTGCCGTGGCGGTTCTGTAGTTGGGCTATGGCGTCTTCCAGCGACCGGATTCGGGATTGAGCAAGTTCTGCCTGGCGCCGCGCGTCGGATGAACGGGTGCTGAACTCCTCCCACCGGTGCTGCCAGTCACTCATGGCGTCTTCAGCCAGCTGGAGTTTTTCTCCAGACTCTTCAGAACGCACGGCCAGGGCTTCCTGCTCCGGCTCGATCATATCGAGCTCTTCCTGAATGCCCGCCAGCTTTTGTTCATCCTGCTCAAGCTCACGCCCCAGTTCCCGCTGGTTGGCCATGGCCTGATCCAGCTCTGCGGCGGTCTGGCGGCTGCGCTCCCGCTGGTGCTCCAGGCTTTGTTCGATACGGGCAATGTCGGCGCCGGCTTCGTAGTAGCGGGCCTGGGCCCGATTGAAATGCTCGGTGCGCTCGTGGTGGTCTTCCCGGAGCGATTCCAGGGAAGTTTCGAGGTTGACCCTCTCGGTCAGCAGTTTTTCCAGCTCGAGCTCGGTATCCCGAATCTTTCCGCGCCAGGACTGTAGATCATTATCCAGCGCCTGCCATCGCAGCACGGTGAGCTCTGCCTTTTTCTGCCGCTCTTCCTGCTTGTAGGCCTTATACTTTTCAGCCGCGGCCGCCTGCCGCTCCAGATGCTGCAACTGGCGACCCAACTCTTCACGCAGGTCAGTGAGCCGCTCAAGGTTCTCCTGGGTGCGCTTGATCCGGCTCTCGGTCTCGCGCCGCCGTTCCTTGTACTTCGAGATCCCCGCGGCTTCCTCGATATAAACCCGCAATTCTTCCGGCTTGGCCTCAATCAACCGGGAAATCATGCCCTGCTCAATAATCGCATAGCTGCGCGGGCCAAGGCCGGTGCCCAGGAACAGATCGGTGATGTCCCGGCGGCGGCACTTGGCGCCGTTCAGAAAGTATTCTGACTGCCCCTCCCGTGACACCCGGCGCTTTACCGAAATCTCGTTGAACTTGACAAATTCACCAGGCGCGGTGCCGTCACTGTTGTCGAACACCAACTCAATGGACGCCTGGCCGACAGGCTTGCGGGCACTGGAGCCATTGAAGATGACGTCCGTCATGGATTCGCCCCGCAGATACTTGGCGGAGCTCTCGCCCATCACCCAGCGCACGGCGTCAATGATGTTGGACTTGCCGCAACCGTTAGGCCCCACCACCGCTGTCATATTGGACGGGAACGGTACCGTGGTCGGGTCAACAAACGACTTGAAGCCAGCCAGTTTGATGGACTTCAGCCTCATATCAGGCGTTCTCCTCCGTGAGAATGCTTAGGACCTGTGCTCTCTGATGTTCACCGAAATCCTGGATAACACGCTCCAGAAGCGCCGAATCGCCTTTCACTGCAGCGTCTGCCAGGTGCCGGAAGAAAGTGCCGGTTTCGGCAATCTCACTTCGGAAATGCTCAAGGGCGACGTAGTAGGTACGACTGATGGCGGGCCGAAAGTTTTCGAGCGTTTCTTCAAGAAACGGGTTTTCAACCAGCCGGAAAGCGTAACGCATAACACCAAAGCCGGCGTCGATCACCTGCTCCGCCGCATCACTTGCATTGGAATTGAGAGCATCAATCACCGCCTGCATTTCCTTGACCTGGCTCATCACACCACCAAGTTCGGAACCCGACCAGCGCTCAAGCACCTTGCGCCCGAGCATGCACAGTAGATCAATGTAGATATCGTAGAGCGCGTTAACCGAGTCCGGCGTCAAATCAGACACCACCGCCCCCCGCCGTGGAAAGATTTCCACCAGATGCCGACGCTCAAGAATGAGTAACGCTTCGCGCACCGAGCCACGGCTGACGTTCAGCTCACCGGCCACTTTCAGCTCCTGAATCCGCTCCCCCGGCTTGAGATCACGAACGATGATCCGTTGGCCGATATGCTGCGCGATCTGCTCTGAAAGGCTCTCCGGTGCCTGAAATCTCATAAACCTGATGCTCTCTTGTTATGACAGGACATGGTCAAGCGCAGAAGTTTATCACAGCCTCCAGCCAGCCCCACCCCTTGTCTGACATTTTGATTGCAGGTTTTGCACCAGCGGCAACGACCTGCCGGAAAATTGGCGCTTTCGGACAATCACACCACCAGAATCTCAAACAGAAATAAAGAAAACATTATATCTAATTGTTTATATTGAACTTATATCCGATGGCACAGTTCATGCTGGTTACACCGAAACTATACCCGTTTCCTGAAGCAGAGCGAGCCATTGTGAAAAACCTGACTTCGATTCAGCCGTCAAAGACGCAGCCGGCCCGACTGGCCGCCCTGAAGCAGTCGTTTCATGACTGGAACCAGTCACCTGATGTGCTCTCCAGGCTCGCCAAGCGACTGTCCACCAGCCTGTCACTGGAAACCCAACTGGGAATTATCGCGGAGGAAATCGCACAGACGATCCCCTTTGATGCCCTCAACTACCGGCACCGGATTGCCAGGCAAGACTTTGTATTTTCAACCGGCATGGGCGGACCCCATCGATGTGAATACCGCCTCACGCTTGAAGGTAGTCACTACGGCACACTCTCCTTCCACCGCCGGCAAAAGTTTACGGACGAGGAACTGACAGGGCTTGAGATGATGCTGTCCGCAGCCATCTGCCCACTGCGCAATGCCTGTCAGTTCATTGCCATTGAGCAGGCCGCATTGACGGACGCCCTGACCGGCATTGGCAACAAACGCGCCCTTGATGAAGCCCTGTTCCGAGCCAGAGCTCTCGCCGACCGGCATGGCGCTCCCTGGAGCCTGATCCTGTGCGATCTCGACCACTTCAAACTGATTAATGATAACCACGGGCACGTGGTTGGGGATCATATTCTGGCCAAGACGGCCGAAAAGCTGGAACAGGCAATTCGGAATTCCGATACCGTTTACCGGTTTGGTGGCGAAGAGTTCGCCGTATTACTGCCACACACCACTGAGCAGGAAGCACGGGATGTTGCCGAGCGCATTCGCCTGGCGATCGAAGGGATTCGGGTGGATGGTGGTGAGACGCCGCTGACGGTTACCGGCAGCTGTGGTGTGGCTACGCATCTGGTTGACGAGGCTCCGGAGCAGTGGCTGGCACGGGCGGATGAAGCGCTATACCGGGCAAAAGCGCAAGGCCGCAACTGCACCCGCGTTTTTGCCAGTATATCCTGACCCAAACAAAGGTTATTGGCCCCGATTGTTGCGGGCCGGCTTACTTGATCCAGCCTTTGTCTTTCGATCGTCGCGCTTCGGCTTGGCCGGCGCAGAGTCACTCACCTGCCAGGTCCCCTTGCGAGCGCGCTGCAGGGATTTTCCAGGACTTTTCCGGCGCTTACGATCGTGGTCGGCCTGCTCCCCGGGGGTCTTTTGCGGAACATCCACTGTAGAAAGCCCAACGGCTTTACTCAAAGCATCCACACCTTTCTGATCCAGTTCCTCCCACTTGCCCAGAGTCAGGCGACTTGGCAAGAAGATGGGCCCGTAACGTACTCTCTTGAGCCGGCTGACCCGAACTCCCTGAGACTCCCATAGCCGCCTGACTTCCCGGTTTCTCCCTTCCATCAAAGTAACGTGGAACCACTGATTGATGCCACTGCCGCCGGCTGGTGCCAGATCGGAGAACCTGGCCATGCCATCATCCAGCAACACACCTTCCAGCAAACGCTGCTGCATGGCGTCGTCTACCTCACCAAATACCCGCACGGCATATTCCCGGTCAATCTGGCTCGACGGGTGCATCAGCCGGTTGGCAAGCTCGCCGTCGGTTGTAAACAAGACTAGCCCGGTGGTATTGATATCCAGTCGTCCGATCGCTATCCAGCGCTGGTCTTTCAGACGCGGCAGCCGGTCAAACACGGTTGGCCGGCCTTCGGGATCTTTCCGGGTGGTAACTTCGCCTTCGGGCTTGTTGTAAATCAGCACCCTGCGAACCACCTGGGCGGCGGCGGACACATCCAGCTGCTTTCCATCCAGTTCGAAACGGTCCTCCGTGGTGGCCTTCTGGCCCGGCTCCGCTGGCTGGCCGTTAACCTGCAACCTCCCGGATTCCATCCACCCTTCAATCTCTCGGCGAGACCCAACACCCGCTCTTGCGAGCAGTTTCTGAATGCGTTCAGGGCCCGCCGTCAGAGCCTTATCTCCCTGAGATGCTCGGGTTCTCGAACCTGGTTTTCCAGGGCCTTTTTTTCCGGGGCTAGATGCCGCCATGTAATACGTCCTTACCGATTAACCAATGTCTTTTTGACATCAGTGAAGTGTCTGTTCCGATTCAGCAGCCCGACCGTTTCCGGATTCCCCGGGGCCATCACTGCTGTCATTCCGGGAGGATTCAAACTGAATCTCTCCCTGTATGTTCTGTTCAATCTCCCGGCCAATTTCTTCGAGATCACGCACTTCTGACAGCGGCGGCAATTCGTCCAGCCCTGTCAGGTTAAAGTAATCCAGAAATTGCCGGGTGGTGGCATACATTGCCGGCCGACCTGGCACATCACGATGGCCAACCACCCGCACCCACTCTCGCTCAAGCAGGGTTCGGATGATATTGCTGCTTACCGTAACGCCGCGAATGTCTTCAATCTCACCTCGGGTGATGGGCTGCCGATAGGCGATCAGCGCCAGGGTCTCCAGCAGTGCCCGGGAATACCGCTGGGGTTTTTCTTCGAACAAACGCCCAACCCAGGGTGCCAGCTCTTCCCTCACCTGAAGTCGATAACCGCTGGCCACCTTCTTCAGCTCAAACCCTCTCCCCTCGCAGGCTTTGTCGAGCTGTACCATCACATGCTCCATAACCTGACGGGATGGCCGCTCCTCTTCAACAAACAATTCTCTGAGCTGTTCCAGGGAAAGGGGTTTTCCAGCCGCCAGCAGAGCTGCTTCGGCAATCGCCTGAATACGCGCAAGATGTTCTTCGTTCATAATCTGGCCATCCCCTAGCTGGCAGACCGGGCGCGCACGTGAATCGGGCCCAGAACCTCTGCCTGTACAATTTCAATCAGCTGTTCTTTCACCAGCTCGAGCGTTGCGAGAAACGTCACCACTACACCAAGACGCCCCTCCTCAATGGTAAACAGGCTTTCAAACGTGACAAACCGGTCTCCCTGGAGCACTGAAAGAATATGAGACATTCGCTCTCGGGTAGACAGCCGCTCTTTCTCAACATGGTGACTGGTGAATAGATCCGCCCGCTTGAGCACCCCATGCAATGCCAGCAACAGCTCATTCATGTCGACTTCCGGGTGCGGCTGTGACGAAGGCAACTTGGGCAAGGCGGCAGAAGCCGGGAAGGTATCTCGCTCCATCCGCGGCATTCCATCAATGTCTTCAGCGGCCTTCTTGAATCGCTCATACTGCTGAAGCCTGCGAATCAGCTCGGCCCTGGGGTCGACTTCCTCATCATCGTCCGTTTCGTGGCGGGGCAGCAGCATTCTGGACTTGATTTCCGCCAGCGTGGCCGCCATCACCAGATATTCCGCCGCCAGCTCAAATCGCATGGCTTCAACCGCACCAATGTAGTCCATGTACTGGCGGGTGATTTCACTCACATCGATATCCAGGATGTTCATGTTTTGCCGGCGTATCAGATACAGCAGCAAATCAAGGGGCCCCTCGAAAGCCTCAAGGAAGACCGCCAGGGCGTCTGGCGGAATGTAGAGATCCTTGGGAAGGTCAACCAACGGCTTACCGGAAACCAGAGCCAGCGGCACCTGCTCGCCGACCTCAGCCGGGGCGTGTGTCAACTCGTCAGTCTCGTCGGTCATGGCCTCTCCAGCCGTTGCAGTGACTACCGGGCGAACTCAGCGGTAGCTGAGGCCCATGGCAGCGCGTACTTCTTCAAGGGTATCCCGGGCCGCATCCCGTGCATGCTCACGGCCTTCTTCCAGAATCGAGCGAACCACATCCGGGTTCTTCTCATAATCCCGTGCCCGATCGTGAAGCGGTCGCTGTTCTTCAATCACTGCATCGATCAGCGGCTTTTTGCAATCCAGGCAACCAATGCCGGCGCTGCGACAGCCCTGCTGTACCCAATCACAGGTCTCGGCGTCTGAGTAGACCTTATGCATACTCCATACCGGGCATTTCTCCGGGTCACCCGGATCGGTGCGCCTTACCCGCTGCGGGTCTGTCTGCATGGTGCGGATTTTCTGGGAAACACTGTCTGGCTCTTCCCGCAGGCCGATGTAGTTGTTGTAGGACTTGGACATTTTCTGGCCATCCAGGCCCGGCATTTTCGACTCCGGGGTTAACAACGGCTGGGGCTCCGGCAATATCACCTTACCACCACCTTCGATATAGCCGTACAACCGTTCCCGATCACCCAGTGATATGTTCTGCTGCTCTTTCAACAGTGCCCGTGCGGTTTCCAGGGCGTCCATGTTGCCCTCTTCCTGATACCGTTTCTTCAGGTTGCGGTAGAGTTTGGCGTTTTTCTTACCCATTTTGACGATGGCCGCCTCCGCCTGCTCTTCAAAACCGGGCTCGCGGCCATAGATGTGATTGAAGCGGCGCGCAATTTCCCGGGTAATTTCCACATGGGAGACCTGATCGGCACCCACGGGCACTTTACCGGCCCGGTACATCAGGATATCCGCGGTCTGAAGCAGCGGATAACCGAGAAACCCGTAAGTTGCCAGGTCTTTCTCCCGCAGCTTTTCCTGCTGATCCTTGTAAGTAGGAATGCGCTCCAGCCAACCCAGCGGCGTAATCATAGAGAGCAACAGGTGCAGTTCCGCATGCTCCGGCACCTGAGACTGAATGAACATGGTCGACGACCCCGGGTTGACGCCTGCCGCCAACCAGTCAATAACCATGTCCCAAACGCTTTGCTGGATACCGGAGGTGTCATCGTATTGCGTGGTCAGGGCATGCCAGTCTGCCACGAAGAAGAAGCACTCATACTCGTGCTGGAGTTTCACCCAGTTTTTCAGCACACCATGGTAGTGGCCGAGGTGAAGCTTGCCGGTCGGTCGCATACCGGACAAAACCCTTTGCTGGGAATCTACAGAACTCAAAGCACGAACTCCTTATTTCTGTTTATTAGGCGCCTGATTTCACCACTGGAGGTGGCTCGGGAAATCAGGCTGACCGGGCATTATAGTCTTTACACCTCGCTGCGTTAAGCAAAGCGATATAAAACGCCGGCGCCATAACGCAAAACCCCCGGAATTCTCGCGAATCCGGGGGTTTTGGTGAAGGTTATGGCAAGCTTACCAGCCAGTCACTTCCTTCAGGGCCTTACCAATCTCGGCCAGGCTGCGCACGGTTTTAACGCCGGCATCTTCCAGGGCAGCAAACTTCTCGTCTGCAGTGCCCTTACCACCAGAGATGATGGCGCCCGCGTGGCCCATACGCTTGCCAGGAGGTGCAGTGACACCAGCAATGTAGGAAACCACCGGCTTGGTGACGTTCTCTTTGATGAACGCAGCCGCTTCTTCCTCAGCGGTACCACCGATTTCGCCGATCATCACGATGGCTTCGGTTTCCGGGTCTTCCTGCAGCAGCTTCAGAATGTCGATGAAGTTGGAGCCAGGAATCGGGTCACCGCCAATACCGATACAGGTAGACTGACCGTAGCCGAAGTCAGTGGTCTGCTTGACCGCTTCGTAGGTCAGGGTGCCGGAACGGGATACGATACCAACCTTACCCTTCTTATGGATATGGCCAGGCATAATGCCGATCTTGCACTCGTCCGGAGTGATTACACCCGGGCAGTTCGGTCCGATCATGCGAACGCCTTTACGGTCAACGTATTCTTTGGCGTACAGCATGTCGATGGTCGGGATACCTTCAGTGATACAAACGATCAGCTGAATGCCGGCATCGGCCGCTTCGATGATGGCGTCTTTACAGAACGGAGCCGGAACGTAGATGACGGTCGCTTCTGCACCGGTCTTCTCTACCGCTTCACGTACGGTGTTGAACACCGGCAACCCCAAATGCTCAGTGCCGCCCTTACCGGGGCTGACACCACCAACCATCTTGGTACCGTAGGCAATAGCCTGCTCAGAGTGGAAGGTACCCTGTGCGCCGGTAAAGCCCTGGCAGATAACCTTGGTGTCTTTGTTGATCAGGATGCTCATTATTTACCCCCTGCGGCTTTAACGACTTGCTCTGCGGCGTCCGCCAGACTGGTAGCGGCGATGATGTTCAGGCCACTGTCCTTGAGCACCTTGGTGCCCAGTTCGGCATTGTTGCCTTCGAGACGAACCACAACGGGCACTTTCACGCCCACTTCCTTGACCGCACCGATGATACCTTCGGCGATCATGTCGCAACGAACGATACCGCCAAAGATGTTGACCAGAACGGCCTGCACAGCGTCGTCAGACAGGATGATCTTGAACGCTTCGGAAACGCGCTCTTTGGTCGCGCCGCCGCCTACGTCCAGGAAGTTAGCCGGCTGGCCACCTGACAGCTTGATGATATCCATGGTACCCATGGCGAGGCCGGCGCCGTTTACCATACAGCCGATGTTGCCTTCCAGTGCTACGTAGTTCAGTTCCCACTTGGCCGCTTCGGCTTCGCGAGCATCTTCCTGGGAAGGATCACGCATTTCGTGGATTTTCTTCTGACGGTACAGTGCATTGCCGTCAATACCGATCTTGGCATCCAGGCAGTGCAGATCGCCAGCCGGAGTGATCACCAGCGGGTTGATCTCTACCAGCGCCAGATCGCGCTCTTCAAACAGCTTGGCCAGGCCCAGGAAAATCTTGGTGAACTGGCCAATCTGCTTGCCTTCAAGACCCAGCTTGAACGCCAGTTCACGGCCCTGGTAAGGCTGAGCTCCAACCAGAGGATCGATTTCGGCTTTCAGGATCTTCTCGGGAGTCTCTTCAGCAACCTTCTCGATTTCAACGCCGCCTTCGGTGGAGGCCATGAAAACGATACGACGGGTGCCACGATCAACAACCGCGCCCAGGTAAAGCTCCTGATCGATGTCAGTCAGGGATTCAACCAGAATCTTGCTTACCGGCTGGCCATTCTCGTCAGTCTGGTAGGTCACCAGTTTCTGGCCCAACCACTTCTGGGCGAACTCACGGATGTCTTCTTTGTTCTTGACCAGCTTTACGCCGCCGGCCTTACCGCGGCCACCCGCGTGAACCTGAGCCTTGACAACCCATGCGTCACCGCCAATTTCAGTGGCGGCGTCAACAGCTTCTTGAGGCGTATCGCAGGCAATGCCCTGGGATACTGGCAGGCCATACTCAGCGAAAAGCTGCTTGCCCTGATATTCATGCAAATTCATAGTTAATGTCCCGTCTATTGATGGAGGATAACCACGTACGGAAATGAACCCGCTGGCACGCCGCCCTTGGCATGCCAATCGCGAATTCGTTCTGGCGGGCAAGGGATCGCCTGAACCCACCGGTTACGCACACAGAAAGCTGCCTTTGTGATGGCAGCGGGGCGCCGACATTGGCGCCCCGGATTCCGGTGTTGCGTTACTTCTTCTTGCGACGGTTAGCGACGTGAATCGCACCGCCAGCAACAGCCAGGGCCGCTTCGTGCACTGACTCTGACAGAGTCGGATGCGCAAAACAGGTCAGGGCCAGATCTTCTGCACTGGAACCGAATTCCATGGCAATGACGCCCTGGGCAACGATCTCAGAAGCCTGAGGACCAACAACATGGAAGCCCAGGATACGATCCGTCTTCGCATCTGCGATGATCTTGACCATACCGGCGGCCGCATTCGCCGCCATAGCACGACCGTTGGCCGCAAACGGGAAGCTGCCCACGTTGTATTCTTCACCTTCAGCCTTCAACTGCTCCTCGGTCTTGCCGACCCAGGCCACTTCCGGGAAGGTGTAGATCACGTTCGGGATGCAATCGTAATTCACCTGCGGCTTATGGCCGGCAATGCGCTCAGCAACCATCACGCCCTCTTCAGACGCTTTGTGTGCCAGCATCGGGCCACGAACAATATCACCGACCGCCCAGACACCCGGCGCTTCGGTTTTACAGTGATCATCTACAAAAATGAAACCGCGCTCGTCCATGGTCACGCCGGAATCCTCGGCCAGGGCGCCATCAGTGTATGGTCGACGGCCAACAGCAACGATCAGCTTGTCGAACTTTGCTTCCTGCTTGCCCTTGGAATCTTCGTAGCTGACGTTCACCAGTTTGCGCTTCACCTCAGCACCGGTCATACGGGCACCGGTAATAATGTTCAGGCCCTGCTTCTTGAACTGCTTGAGCGTATCTTTGGCGACCTGCTGGTCCACCGCCGGGAGGAAGCTGTCCTGAGCTTCAAGAATAGTCACCTCTGAGCCCAGACGAGCCCAAACGCTACCAAGCTCGAGACCAATCACACCGGCACCAATAACGCCCAGGCGTTTGGGTACTTCAGTGAACTCCAGCGCACCTTCGGAATCAACGATGTACTCGCCGTCAAAAGGAGCAGGCGGAATCTCGATCGGCTTGGAACCGGTCGCCAGAATGACGTTGTCGGCTTCGTAGGTCTTGGTTTTGCCATCCTTGTCGGTAACTTCCACCTTGCGACCAGCCAGCAACTTGCCATGACCGTGAATGGAGGTGACACCGTTAGCCTTGAACAGCCCGGCAATACCGCCGGTCAGTTGCTGCACGATGCCGGACTTGCGCTCCATCATTTTCGCCACATCGATATCGACACCTTTGGTCAGGATACCCATGGACTCGTAATCGTGGCTGGCTTCCTCAAACTTGTGAGTCACCTCAAGGAGCGCTTTGGACGGAATACAACCCACGTTCAGGCAGGTGCCGCCGAGCACCTGGCTCTTACCGTCTTTGCTTGTCCAGGACTCCACGCAGGCCGTCTTCAGGCCAAGCTGGGCCGCCTTGATCGCAGCAACGTAACCGCCGGGGCCGGCACCAATGACAATAACATCGAACTTATCGGACATAATCTTTCCTGTTATCGAATTCGTTGAGTGTCAGCTTACACATCCAGCAGGATACGGGCCGGGTCTTCCAGCATTTCCTTGATTGCAACCAGGAACTGCACCGCTTCCTTACCGTCGATCATACGGTGGTCGTATGACAGCGCCAGGTACATCATCGGAAGGATCTCGACCTTGCCGTTCACCGCCATCGGGCGCTCCTGGATTTTGTGCATACCCAGAATCGCTGTCTGCGGCGGGTTCAGGATCGGCGTGGAGATCAGTGAACCGAAGATACCACCGTTGGTGATGGTGAAGGTGCCGCCGGTCATGTCTTCGATGGCCAGCTTGCCTTCCTTCGCCTTGGTACCAAACTCGACAATCTTCTTCTCGATATCAGCCAGACCCATGGCGTCGGAATCACGAAGTACAGGCACCACCAGACCACGATCCGTGGATACGGCAACACCGATATCCTGGTAGCCGTGGTAAACCATGTCGTTGCCGTCGATAGAGGCATTCACCGCCGGGAAGCGCTTGAGCGCCTCGGTGGCCGCCTTGGTAAAGAACGACATGAAGCCCAGCTTGATGCCGTGGCGCTTCACAAAGCTGTCCTGGTACTGCTTACGCAGCTCCATGATGGGCGCCATGTTCACTTCGTTGAAGGTGGTCAGCATGGCTGCTGTCTGCTGGGCATCCACCAGACGCTTGGCAATACTGGCGCGCAGGCGGGTCATCGGAACACGCTTCTCCGGGCGCTCACCCTGGGCTACATTTATCTCAGGCATGGTAGCCGGCTTGGCTGCGGCGCCACCGGAAGCCTTACTGCTGTCCACATGGTTCTGCACGTCTTCCTTCGTCACGCGACCGTCTTTGCCGGTGCCTTTCACCGCAGCCGGATCCACGTTGTTCTCTTCCGCCAGCTTACGTGCCGCCGGGCTCAGGATGGCATCGCCGGAAGTTGCAGCCGGGGCTTCTTCTTTCGGTGCCTCAGCCTTGGCTTCAGGTTTGCTCTCTGCAGGCTTGGATTCACCCGCAGCGCCTTCCTTGAATTTGCCGATCACCTCACCGCTTTCGCAGGTGTCGCCTTCGCCCTTGAGAATTTCTTCGATGACACCATCAGCCGGCGCAACCACTTCGAGCACAACCTTGTCGGTCTCGATATCGACAATCAGCTCGTCACGGGAGCAGGCCTCACCGGGCTGCTTGTGCCAGGTCGCGACAGTGCCTTCGGCGACCGACTCAGGGAAAACGGGGGCTTTAATCTCTGTTGACATTACGGATCCTTAGTTCGGTAGCTCGTCAGATTTCAAACGCGTCGTTAACCAGTTTCTTTTGCTCTTCGATGTGAACAGACATGTGTCCACAGGCAGGAGCAGCAGAAGCCTCACGACCGGCATACTGAAGGTATAATTTGGGGTTCAGGCGCTGCAGCGCGTTACGCATATGATGCTGACTGCAGTACCAGGCACCCTGATTCATCGGTTCTTCCTGACACCACGCCACATGCTTGAGCTTGGGGTACTGGGCCAGGAGCTCGTCCAGATCATCACCCGGGAATGGGTACAGCTGCTCGATCCGGACAATAGCCACGTCGTCACGCTCATCCGCTTTCTTCTTTTCCAGAAGATCATAATAGACCTTGCCGCTGCACATGATCAGACGGGTAACCTTCTTGGGATCGGAAGGCTCCTTCTCGGGCAGTACGGTCTGGAAGGTACCGGAAGTGAGATCATCGAGGCCGGAAATGGCTTCTTTGTGTCGCAACAGGCTCTTCGGCGTGATGGCCACCAGCGGCTTACGCAGCGGGCGCTTAACCTGCCGGCGTAGCATGTGGAACACCTGAGATGGTGTCGTGGGCACGCACACCTGGATGTTGTGCTCGGCACACAGCTGCAGGAAACGCTCCAGACGGGCCGAGCTATGCTCTGGCCCCTGCCCTTCATAACCATGCGGCAGCAGCAGCGTCAGACCACACAGGCGGCCCCACTTGTGCTCACCGCTGGTCAGAAACTGATCGATAACCACCTGAGCACCGTTGGCAAAGTCACCGAATTGCGCTTCCCAGACAATCAAAGCGTCCGGCGTGGTGGTCGAATAGCCATATTCGAATGCCATCACGGCTTCTTCAGAAAGCAGCGAGTCGTAGATATCGAACTTGGGCTGGTCGTCTTTCAGGTTCTGCAGCGAAATATGGGTGGACCCGTCTTTCTGATTATGCAAAACAGCGTGACGGTGGGAGAATGTGCCCCGCCCTACGTCCTGACCGGTCAGGCGAATAGGATGACCTTCGTTCAGCAAGGTGGCGTAGGCCATCATCTCGCCATAGCCCCAGTTCAGTGACAGTGCACCGGCGGTCATCTTTTCACGATCGTTAACGATCTTTGAAACCTGGCGCTGAATACTGAAACCCTCGGGCACTTCAGTCAGCTTTTTGCCCAGCTTCTGAATGGTTTTCAAAGCCACACTGGTCTTGCACTTGGCGGTCCACTCATGGCCAAGGTACGGAGCCCAATCCACATAGAGTTCTTTGTTGGGCTCTTTCACCAGCGACTTGACCACGTGATCGCCCTTATCGAGCGCATCGCGGTAGTCGGTTTCCATTTGCTTGGCTTCGTCTTCCGTGATGATGCCTGCTTCAACCAACTTGTCTGCATAAATGTTACGAGTGGTTTTCAGCTTGCGGATCTTTTCATACATCAGCGGCTGGGTAGCGGCCGGCTCGTCGGCTTCGTTGTGACCACGACGGCGGTAGCAAACCAGATCAATGACCACATCCCGCTTGAACTCATTGCGGTAATCCATGGCCATCTGGGTAACAAACATCACCGCTTCAGGATCGTCTGCGTTTACGTGCAGAATCGGAGCCTGAACCATCTTGGCGACGTCTGTGCAGTATTCGGTGGAGCGAGCGTCTTCCTGCTTGCTGGTGGTGAAACCAACCTGGTTGTTGATCACAATGTGAATGGTGCCGCCCACGCCGAAGCCCCGGGTCTGGGACATCTGGAAGGTTTCCATCACCACACCCTGACCAGCAAACGCTGCGTCACCGTGCATGACAATCGGCACAACCTTGCTGCCATCGGTATCGCCACGGCGGTCCTGACGGGCGCGCACAGAACCCACCACGACCGGAGATACAATTTCCAGGTGCGACGGGTTGAACGCCATGGCCAGGTGCACTTCGCCACCCGGAGTCATCACGTTGGACGAGAAGCCCTGGTGGTATTTGACGTCACCTGAACCGGAAGCCGCCAGCTTTTTGCCCTCGAATTCGTCAAAGAGCTCTTTCGGATTCTTGCCGAGGGTGTTAACCAGCACGTTCAAGCGGCCGCGATGCGCCATACCCAAAACGATTTCTTTAGCGCCATAGGAGCCTGCACGCTGGATAAGCTCATCCAGGCATGGAATCAGGCTTTCACCACCTTCCAGGCCGAAACGCTTAACGCCGGGGTAACGGGAGCCCAGGTACTTTTCAAGACCTTCAGCTGCAGTCAGGCGCTCCAGAATGTGCTTACGGGTCTCAGCTTCGTATTCAGGGCGGGAGCGCACCGGCTCCATACGCTGCTGGAACCAACGTTTGATGCGAGTGTCCACCACGTGCATGTATTCGGCACCGATGCTCTCGCAATAAGTCTGGCGCAGGCCTTGCACGATGTCGCCGAGCTTCATCGCTTCGGAGCCGAAGTTCAGGGAACCGGTCTGGAATTCCAGATCAAGATCCGACTCGCCCAACTCGTGGAAAGACGGCTCGAGATCTTCAACAGGCTCACGCTGCCAGACCCCCAGAGGGTCAAGCCTGGATTCCTGATGCCCGCGGAAACGGAACGCGTTAATCAGTTGAAGAACACGAATCTGCTTTTTATCGGCATCCGAGGTGGCACTGGCAGGTACGCCACCGCTGGCCAGGAAACGCTGATTACGGGAGATATGTTCAAACTGTTCGCGGATGGTCGAGTGGACAATGTCGCGGCCATGATAGCCATCAACACTGGGAAGCTTGTCGAAATAACTTCGCCACTCTTCAGGAACGGCGTTGGGGTCTGTCAGGTAGGTTTCAAAAAGCTGTTCAACATAGGCCAGATTGCCACCTTGCAGGTGGGAAGTCTGCCATAACTGCTCCATGATGCTTTCGTGCATTTTGAATAGCTCACCTTGGGCTGGTGCGGGGGAGCCGGTATGGTCGGCCAGGGGTAATTCACAGTCAATACGGGTTATTACGGCATGACTTTGGCCACCACACCCAGCAAGGATGTTTTCCGTCCCCAGTGATTTTTATACTCGGCAACACTGCCCGGCATCCTGGATAAGTCGACCGAAGCAGCGGGCCTAAGTTTGCACCCCGTTAAGACCTTTGACTATAAGCCTTTGGTTGAAGGCCCCGCATAATGCGAGGCCTTCGGGGTACTAACTGGTGTCGAAACACCAGTATAGCTGGTGCTACAGAATTTGCCGCTCAGGTAGCGCGCTGCAGCAACAGATTCCGAATGTGGCCAATTGCCTTTGTGGGGTTCAGGCCTTTCGGACATACACTGACACAGTTCATGATACCCCTGCAGCGGAATACGCTGAACGGGTCATCCAGGTTGGCCAGACGCTCCGCCTGGGCGGTATCACGGCTATCCGCCAGGAAGCGATAGGCCTGCAGCAGGCCGGCCGGGCCGATGAACTTGTCCGGATTCCACCAGAACGACGGGCAGGACGTGGAACAGCATGCACAGAGAATACACTCGTATAGGCCGTCCAGCTTCTCACGATCTTCCGGAGACTGCAGGCGCTCAATGGCGGGTGCCGGGGTGTCATTCACCAGGTACGGCATCACCTTTTCATACTGCTTGTAGAAAAGGCTCATGTCGACCACCAGGTCCCGGATCACCGGCAAACCAGGCAGCGGGCGCAGAACCAGCTTGTTGTTCTTGACCACATCCGACACCGGAGTGATACAAGCCAGGCCGTTCTTGCCATTCATGTTCATGCCATCAGAGCCACAGACACCTTCCCGACAGGAACGGCGATAGCTCATGGAAGGATCCCTTTCCTTCACCAGGTTCAGAACATCAAGGACCATCAGGTCTTTACCTTCCGGAATCTCAACCTCTACATCCTGCATGTAAGGGGCATTATCGGTTTCCGGATTGTAGCGATACAGGCTTACCAACATTTTCAGGATACCCCCTTAGTAGGTCCGGACTTTCGGCTGGAAAGTCGGAACCGTTTTCGGTGCAAAGTTCACGTCACGCTTGCCAACACGCTTGTCCAGCGGGAAGTACATGGAGTGCTTGAGCCAGTTCTCGTCGTCACGCTCAGTGAAGTCGTTACGGGCGTGGGCACCGCGACTTTCCTTACGTTCGATCGCAGACTTGGCGGTGGCGTATGCAACTTCGTACAGGTTATCCAGCTCGAGCGCTTCAATACGCGCGGTGTTGAATGCCTTGCTGGTATCGGCCAACTTGGTTTTACGTACACGCTCGCCGATTTCTTCCAGCAGCTTGATACCCTTCTCCATGCTGTCGCCATCGCGGAACACGCCGAAGTAGAGCTGCATGCAGTTCTGCAGATCCTTACGGACCTTGGCCACATCCTCGCCTTCAGAAGCGCTGTCGAGACGCTCCAGACGGGCCATGGCGCGTTTGATGTCTTCTTCGCTGGCACCATCAACCTCAAAACCGCCGCGCAACTGCTCTTCAATGTGCAGGCCGGCCGCACGTCCGAAGACCACCAGATCCAGCAGAGAGTTACCACCCAGACGGTTGGCGCCGTGTACTGATACGCAGGCAGCCTCGCCGCAGGCAAACAGGCCGGGAATCGGTTTATCGTTGCCGTTTTCGTCCTGAGTCAGCGCCTGACCACCCACGTTGGTGGGAACACCACCCATCATGTAGTGACAGGTCGGAACAACCGGGATCGGCTCTTTAACCGGATCAACGTGCGCAAAGGTACGGGACAACTCACAAATGCCCGGCAGGCGCAGGTTCAGGGTTTCTTCACCCAGGTGATCCAGCTTCAGCAAGACGTGATCCTTCTCGGGACCACAACCACGGCCTTCCAGAATTTCCAGAACCATGGAACGTGCAACCACATCACGGCCAGCAAGGTCTTTGGCGTTCGGAGCATAACGCTCCATGAAGCGCTCACCCTCGGAGTTGATCAGGTAACCACCCTCACCCCGACAACCTTCAGTAACCAGTGTGCCAGCGCCATGGATACCGGTCGGGTGGAACTGCCACATTTCCATATCCTGCACAGGGAAGCCTGCTCGCAGCGCCATGCCGATACCATCACCGGTATTGATCATCGCATTGGTGGTGGAGGCATAAATGCGACCAGCACCGCCGGTGGCAAGAACAGTGGCCTTAGATTTGATGTAAGCCACTTCACCGGTTTCGATCTCGATGGCTACGACACCAACCACTTCATCCTTGCTGTTCTTGACCAGATCAACCGCATACCACTCATTAAGGAAGGTGGTACCGCCCTTCAGGTTGGCCTGGTAAAGGGTATGCAGCAAGGCGTGACCGGTACGGTCCGCCGCAGCACAGGTACGAGCGGCCTGGGTGGGGTTATCCGGACCCTTGGACTGTCCACCGAACGGACGCTGGTAGATACGGCCCTGCTCGGTGCGGGAGAACGGAAGCCCCATGTGCTCCAGTTCGAATACTGCCTGGGGGCCCACAGAACACATGTATTCGATGGCGTCCTGGTCACCGATATAGTCGGAGCCCTTGACGGTATCGTACATGTGCCAGCGCCAGTCATCGTTAGGATCGGCGCTTGCAATCGCACAGGTAATACCGCCCTGGGCGGATACGGTGTGCGAGCGAGTCGGGAATACCTTTGTGATACACGCAGCTTTGACGCCAGTCTCGGTCAACTGCAGGGCGGCTCGCATACCGGCACCGCCACCACCGATAACAATCGCGTCGTAAGACATGGTCTTGATGTTAGCCATCGATTAAAGCCCCCAAAGAATCTGAATGCCCCAGATCAGGTACACAAACATGGTCAGCCCGCATAGCGCCTGAACCAGGAAACGGGGCGCCATGGATTTGAGATAATCAGTCGTTACGGTCCACAGACCTACCCAAGCATGAGCACCCAGGGAAAGCAGCGCCATCAGGGTAAAAATCCGGAACCACGTCTGATCAAACAGTGCGCTCCAGGACTGGTAATTGACATCTGTCGTAACCATGAAGCCCAGAAGAAATACTGTGTAAATAGCCAGTACGTAGGCGGTGACACGCTGGATCAGCCAATCAAAAACGCCACTGCGGCCGAGGTTAGTTACGCTGCTTACCATACCCAGACTCCTGCCAGAATGATGAGAACAATGGAAACCACAACAGTGATCTTCGCGGCGAGGCGACCGCTCTCAAGCTCTTCTGCAATACCCATGTCCATCAGCAGGTGCTTGATGCCCGCTACCAGGTGGTACAGCAGAGCAGACAGGATGCCCCAGATAATCAGCTTCGCCAGGAAGCTGTCCAGCAGTTCGCTCACCCGGGCGAAACCATCTTCTCCGGACAGGGAGAGATCCAGGCCGTACAACAGGAAGGCAACACCAACAAAGATGATGATGCCGCTGATGCGATGCAGGATCGACGTGATGGCAGGCAGCGGGAAATGGAACTTGCCGAGATCGAGATTTACTGGTCGTTTGCTATTCACAGCGCTCTCACACTCTCTCTTGGTTCCGCAGTACCGAAAAACGGATGCGGATGGTTGGTATGTTGGGATCGGAGCATCGATACGAAACCGATAACCGATTGGTTCAGGAGGGCGGATGGTAACCCGGTAGCTTGCTATGCTGAAGCATGCACTGAGGTTCATCCCCGATTCCGGGCTACGGATTATAAGGAGACACCCCGGTAATTACAAACTTGCAACAACGCCCAAAGCCTTGACTACAGGCGCCCCACACCCTCTATAAGCATTATTGACAAATTCAATTTCACCCGTTCAGCGCTGTTATTCCGGATATCCCTCATTTACAGGCAAAACTTTAATTGCTGCTTTTCGAGCCTTGTGCATTGACAAAAAAGGCTGACGCCCTATATTTTGCCGCCAGTTTTGCGATAATACGCGCTTTCTGGCGCATCTACATATGCAGAAAAGCTGTTACAGCTAATCAAACAGGAGAGCACCATGACCGACAGGAAAGCCACGCTCTCGGTGGGAGATAAGTCCATTGAGCTACCGGTTTATTCCGGCACCGTCGGCCCTGACGTTATCGACGTACGCGGCCTAGTCCAGGAAGGCGTTTTTACCTACGATCCGGGTTTTGTATCCACTGCAGCCTGCGAATCCGCCATCACCTACATCGATGGCGCCAAAGGTGTTTTGCTGCATCGCGGTTACCCGATTGACCAGCTGGCAGAGCAATCTGACTTCCTTGAGGTGTGCTACCTGCTCTTGAATGGTGAGTTACCCAGCGAAGACGAGAACAAGCGCTTCCATGACACCATTAAAAACCACACCATGCTGCACGATCAGATGCGCAATTTCTTCAATGGCTTCCGCCGTGACGCGCACCCGATGGCTATAATGTGTGGCGTTGTAGGCGCCCTGTCGGCGTTCTACCACGACCAGATGGACGTAACCGATCCCAAACAGCGTGAAGTAACGGCCCACCGCCTGATTGCGAAAATGCCAACCATTGCAGCCTGGTGCTACAAATATTCCGTTGGCCAGCCGTTCATGTATCCGCGTAACGACCTCTCCTACGCTGAAAACTTCCTGCACATGATGTTTGGCACGCCGTGTGAAGAGTACAAGCCGAACCCGGTGCTTGCCAACGCAATGGACAAAATCTTTATTCTGCACGCCGATCACGAGCAGAATGCCTCTACATCTACTGTCCGCCTGGCCGGCTCTACCGGCGCCAACCCCTACGCCTGTATTGCTTCCGGTATTGCGGCGCTTTGGGGCCCCGCTCACGGTGGCGCAAACGAGGCCGTTCTGGACATGCTGGCTGAGATCGGTGACGAATCCAACATTGAGACGTTCATCGCCAAGGCCAAGGACAAAGACGATCCTTTCCGCCTGATGGGCTTTGGCCACCGGGTGTACAAGAACTTCGACCCGCGCGCCAAGGTTATGGCGCAAACCGCTCACGAAGTGCTGAGCGAACTGGGCCTGGAGAACGATCCACTGCTGAAGATCGCGCAGCGTCTGGAGAAGATCGCGCTGGAAGACGAATACTTCGTGAAGCGCCAACTTTACCCGAACGTCGACTTCTACTCCGGCATCATCCTGAAGGCCATCGGTATTCCAACGTCCATGTTTACCGTTATCTTCGCGATGTCCCGCACCATTGGCTGGTTCTCACACTGGAACGAGATGGTCAGCGGCAACTACCGCATTGGCCGCCCGCGCCAGCTGTATACCGGCTCGCCAAAGCGCGACTATCCGAAGAAGTAATCAGTTCGGATTGCCCGGAAATGAAAAAAGCCGCTGACCCAGCGGCTTTTTTCGTATCATGGCAATACAAAACTCTCCCAATCCAACGATGACAAGGAGCAGACCATGGCAACCATCGCTTTTATCGGGCTCGGCGTAATGGGCTATCCGATGGCCGGTCACCTGGCCCGGGCCGGCCACGACGTATCCGTGTGGAACCGCAGTGGCGCAAAGGCTCAGCAGTGGGCGAAACAATACCCAGGAAAAGCCTGCAACAGTATTGCAGACGCGGTCAACAAGGCCGATGTGGTACTGACCTGCGTTGGTGCCGACAAAGACCTCAAAGAAGTCTACACAGCCCCTGAGGGGATCATCAGCAATACGCCGGCCACCGCCATTCTGGTAGACCACACCACGGCCTCTGCCGGCATTGCCGAGACATTGGCTGAAGCCGCGCAGGCCAAGGGTCAGGGTTTCATTGATGCCCCGGTATCCGGTGGCCAGCAAGGGGCTGAAAACGGGCTTTTAACCATTATGTGCGGCGGCAGTGATGAAGATTTCCGGAAGGTTCAACCGATACTCGAATGCTATGCCCGGGCACTCAACCTGATGGGCCCTGTGGGCAGCGGGCAGAAAACGAAGATGGTGAACCAGATTGCCATTGCCGGCCTGGTTCAGGGCCTGTCAGAAGCCCTGCACTTTGCGGAACAGGCAGCACTGGATGTACGCAAAGTAGTTGACGTGATTTCCAAGGGGGCCGCGCAGTCCTGGCAGATGGAAAACCGCTCCGGCACCATGATTGACGGCGAATTCGAGCACGGCTTCGCGGTCGACTGGATGCGCAAGGATCTGGGGATCTGTCTTGAAGAAGCCCGAAAAAACGGTTCGAGACTGCCGGTCACGGCGCTGGTAGACCAGTTCTACGGGGATGTTCAGGAGATGGGCGGAAACCGATGGGATACCTCTTCTCTGATTCAGCGGCTTCGTAAGAAGTAATGATTAGCCACGGACACTCACGTCCGTGGCTAAGAAATCATTTCTTCTTGTCTCTGGGCACCCAGCGGCCGTTTTCGTACCAGGCGGACCAGCCGGTGGCCTTACCGTCCTGTTCCGACATCACGTACTGCTCTTTGGACTTCCGGCTGTAACGGATCACCGTCGGGTTACCCTCGGGGTCTTTCTCCGGGGCGTCCATCAGGTAATCGTATTTCGGATCGATTTCCTTCCGGTGTGGTTTGATTTCCATCACCAGCGGCGGACGGGTCTCCCTGTTCTTGGGGAACTTGCTTGCTGCCAGGAACAGGCCGGAAGCGCCGTCACGCAGTACGTAGGTGTCATCCACTTTCTGGCACTGCAGCTCCGGCATGGGCACTGGGTCCATCTTGGGGGGAGCCGGCTCGCCGTTCTTGAGCAATTTCCGGGTGTTCTTGCACTCCGCATTGGTACATCCGAAATACTTGCCAAATCGACCGGTTTTCAACTGCATTTCCGAGCCACACTTATCGCATTCCAATGTCGGCCCGTCATAACCCTTGATGCGGAAACTGCCCTCCTCGACTTCGTACCCAGAGCAATCCGGATTGTTACCGCAAACGTGCAGCTTGCGTTTCTCATCAATCAAATAACTATCCATGGCAGTGCCACACTTCGAACACCGGCGCTTCTTGCGCAGCAGGCGGGTTTCACCCTCGCCTTCCACATCCTCGTCGGCACTGACCACTTCGTCGCCAGAGACCAGGTTGATGGTGGTCTTGCAACGCTCCTTGGGCGGCAATGAGTAACCGGAACAGCCAAGAAACACGCCGGTGCTGGCCACGCGAATCTGCATATTACGGCCGCAGCTGGGGCAGGATATGTCTGTCTCTGTCGGGGTGTTGGCACGCATGCCGCCATCAGACTTCTCAGCGCTTTCGAGCTGATTGCGGAACTTGGCGTAGAAATCGTTCAGCACTTTCTTCCACTGAACATCACCCTCTGCGATTTCGTCCAGCTCACCTTCCAGGCGCGCAGTGAAATCGTAATCCATGAGATTCGGGAAAGACTCCGCCAGCCTCTCAGTCACTATCTCGCCCATCTTTTCAGCATAGAAACGGCGATTCTGAAGCCGAACGTAGCCACGGTCCTGGATGGTAGAGATGATCGAAGCGTAGGTGGAAGGCCGGCCAATACCTTGTTTTTCCAGCTCTTTAACCAGGCTGGCTTCGGTATACCTTGGAGCGGGCTTGGTGAAGTGCTGGGTTGGGTCCAGCTTTTTCAGATCCAACGCCTGGTCCACTTTAATATCCGGCAGAGCCACATCTTCATCTTTCTTCGCAGACTGGGGCGCCGCTTTCAGGAAACCGTCAAATTTGACGATACGACCACGGGTACGCAGCTCATAATCGCCATTGGCGACCACAATCGAAGTACTCAGGAATTCGGCGTCTGCCATCTGACAAGCAATAAACTGACGCCAGATCAGGTCGTAGAGCTTCTCAGCGTCTTTTTCCAGGCCGCTTATATCCGTTGGCCGGCGAGACACATCAGTAGGACGAATCGCTTCATGGGCCTCCTGAGCGCCTTCCTTGCTGCCATACAGGCGGGGGCTATCCGGTAAATAGCGATCTCCGAACTGCTTCTGGATAAATTCACGGCAGCCCGTTACCGCATCCTGACTCAGGTTGGTGGAGTCAGTACGCATATAGGTAATGAAACCGGCTTCGTAAAGGCGCTGTGCCAGCATCATGGTTTTCTTGACACTGAAGCCCATGCGATTGCTCGCCGCCTGCTGGAGCGTGGATGTAATAAACGGCGCCGACGGGCGTGAACGGGTCGGTTTGTCTTCCCGCTTCGAAACCCTGAAGCCGCCGGATTTCAGGCGATCGACGTGCTCTTTGCTCTGAGCCTCGCTAACCGGACGATAGGGTTTGTCATTGTAGCGCGTAACCTCGAACCGCACCGGGTCTGCAGAACCATCTGCGGTCAGATCCGCATGCAGTTGCCAGAACTCTTCCGGTACGAACTTCCGGATTTCCCGTTCCCGCTCAACAATCAACCGAACGGCAACAGACTGCACCCTGCCGGCAGAGAGCCCTCGGGCAATCTTTGCCCATAGCAGCGGAGACACCATGTAACCCACAACACGATCCAGAAATCGGCGAGCCTGCTGGGCATTTACACGGTTGTTATCGAGGTTTCCAGGGTCTTTGAACGCTTCCTGAATGGCTCGTTTGGTAATTTCATTGAACACCACCCGGCGATACTTTTGAGGTTCGCCACCGATGGTCTCCTGAAGGTGCCAGGCAATCGCCTCCCCTTCTCTATCCAAATCCGTTGCGAGGTAGATGTGGTCGGCGGACTTGGCCAGCCGCTTGAGCTCGCTGACAACCTTTTCTTTGCCGGGCAGTATCTCGTAACGGGCGCTCCAGTTGTCGTCAGGGTTTACGCCCATACGGGCAACCAGCTGCTCCCGTGCCTTACGCTTCTTGTGCTCGGCTTTTTCTTCCGGGCTCATCTTGCGGGTGGCGGCGGCCTGCTTTGCCCGTTCTTTCGGGTCTGACTGGCTGCCACTGCCACTGACAGGCAGGTCACGAATGTGGCCAACACTGGACTTCACAATAAAATCCGAGCCCAGGTACTTGTTGATGGTCTTCGCTTTCGCTGGTGACTCGACAATAACGAGACTTTTACCCATATCGGAGATCTGTATCCTTGGCGATAAATCGGTTAATAGCTGAACAAACCGCAAACTCGCATAAAAATCAGGCAACTGGAAAACATAGAGCTGCCATTGTGTATAGGCCCACTGTTTTACAGGGTCAAGAATTGCAAGACAACCCATTCTTTGATTTCAGTCAGCCTTTTTTTCAAATACCGGCAGCAGACACCAGCCCCTGAAACAGGAAGGCCCGGCAAAAGCCGGGCCTCCTGATGAGCGTTACTGATTCGGATCAACCGATCAGAGGCGCTCCCACACAGTGGCAATGCCCTGACCAAGACCGATACACATGGTGGAAACACCAAGCTTACCGCCTTTGGCCTGCATCACATTCAGCAGTGTGGTGGAGATGCGGGCACCAGAGCAGCCCAGCGGATGGCCAAGGGCAATCGCGCCGCCGTTCAGGTTGACCTTCTCTTCCATTACGCCCAGCAGTTTCAGGTCTTTCAGGACCGGCAGGGACTGGCCAGCGAAGGCTTCGTTCAGTTCCCAGAAGTCGATATCTTCGACTTTCAGGCCTGCACGCTTGAGCGCCTTCTTGGTAGCCGGAACCGGACCGTAGCCCATGATCGCGGGATCACAGCCGGCAACTGCCATGCTGCGAATCTTGGCGATCGGCTTCAGGCCCAGGGCTTCTGCCCGCTCGGCTGACATCAGCACCATCGCAGCGGCACCGTCGGTCAGCTGCGAGGAAGTACCGGCAGTCACGGTACCGTTCTTCGGATCAAACGCCGGGCGCAACTGAGCCAGTGACTCAGCCGTGGTCTCCGGACGAATGGTCTCGTCTTCTTCGATCAGCTTCACAAAGCCATTTTCGTCATGACCTTCAACCGGAACGATTTCGTTCTTGAAGCGGCCTTCAACGGTAGCTTCGTGAGCCAGTCGATGGGAACGGGCACCGAACTCATCTTGCTGCTCACGGGTAATGCCATGCATTTTGGCCAGCATTTCTGCAGTCAGGCCCATCATGTTGGAGGCCTTGGCACTGTACTTGGACGCCGCCGGGTTGTGGTCAAAACCGGCCGTCATGGGTACGTGGCCCATGTGTTCAACACCACCAACCATGAATACATCACCGTTGCCAGTCTGGATAGCCTGGGCAGCCGTGTGGATGGCGCTCATGGCGGAACCACAAAGGCGGTTAACGGTCTGGGCAGCAGACTCGTGAGGAATACGGGTCAGCAGGGAAATCTGCCGTGCCACGTTGAAGCCCTGCTCCTTGGTCTGGTTCACACAGCCCCAGATCACATCTTCTACTTCTTTCGGGTCGAGCTTCGGGTTGCGCTCAAACAGTGCTTCAATCAGCGCAGCGGACAGAGTCTCGGCGCGAACGTTGCGGAAACAGCCGTTTTTGGCACGACCCATCGGAGTCCGCACGCAATCGACGACGACAACGTCTCTCGGATTAAGGCTCATAGATCTTTCTCCGTTCGGAAATCTCGTTAGGGTTAGCCAAAGAACTTCTTGCCGGTCTTGGCCATTTCACGCAGCTTCTCGGTCGGCGCGTACAGCGGGCCAAGATCTGCGTACTTATCTGCCAGTTCGACGAACTTGTCGACGCCCATGTCGTCGATGTAGCGCAGAGCACCACCACGGAACGGAGGGAAACCGATACCGTAGATCAGGCCCATGTCTGCATCGGCCGGGTCTTCAACAATGTTGTCTTCCAGGCAGCGAACGGTTTCCAGGCACAGAGGAATCATCATGCGGGCGATGATTTCTTCTTCGTCGAAGTCCTTGCTGCCATTAACCACAGGCTCGATGAGCTTGTAGGTTTCTTCGTCAACAACTTTCTTCGGCTTGCCCTTTTTGTCTTCTTCGTACTTGTAGAAGCCCTTGTCGTTCTTCTGACCGTAACGGTTGTTCTCGAACATCACGTCAATGCCAGACTTGAAGTCGGCCTTCATGCGATCCGGGAAGCCCTCTGCCATTACCTCGTTGGCGTGCTTGGCAGTGTCCATACCAACAACGTCGAGCAGGTAAGCGGGGCCCATGGGCCAGCCGAACTTTTCCATCACCTTGTCGATCTTCTGGAAATCAGCACCGTCACGCAGCAGCGCGGCAAATCCACCGAAATACGGGAACAGAACACGGTTAACCAGGAAGCCCGGGCAATCGTTGACTACGATCGGTGTCTTGCCCATGGCCTTGGCGTAAGCAACAGTGGTCGCGATGGCGCGGTCACTGGTCTTCTCGCCACGGATAACCTCAACCAGCGGCATCATGTGCACCGGGTTGAAGAAGTGCATGCCACAGAAGTTCTCCGGACGCTTCAGGTTCTTGGCCAGAAGGTTGATGGAGATGGTAGAGGTGTTGGAGGTCAGGATGGTGTCTTCGCGAACCGCGTCTTCAGTTTCACGCAGAACCGCGTCTTTAACCTTCGGGTTCTCAACAACCGCTTCAACGACCAGGTCAACGCTCTTGAAATCGCCGTAGTTCAGGGTTGGCGTGATGTTGTTCAGAACATCGCCCATCTGGCCGGCGTCCATCTTGCCCTTGGCAACACGCTTGGACAGCAGCTTCTTGGCCTCATTCAGGCCCAGCTTGATGCCGTCCTGATTGATGTCCTTCATGACAATCGGGGTGCCTTTCAGTGCAGACTGGAACGCCACACCGCCACCCATGATACCGGCGCCCAATACAGCAGCCAGTTTCACGTCGGACGCTTCTTTTTCCCAGGCGCTGGCTTTCTTCTTCAGGGCCTGATCATTCAGGAACAGACCAACCAGACACGCGGCAACGTTGGTCTTGGCCATCTTGGCGAAGCCCTTGGCTTCCACTTCGATCGCCTTGTCGCGGGTCATGCCGGCATGCTTCTGCATGGTCTTGATGGCTTCCACCGGCGCCGGGTAGTTCTTGCCAGCCTTGCCGGCCACGAACGCCTTGGAAATCTCGAACGCCATCATACTTTCCATAGCGTTCAGTTTGATCTTGCCTTTCTTCTCTTCGCGGCGGGCCAGGTTATCCAGCTTGCCTTCGTTGCACTGGTTGATAATGGCAACAGCGGCGGCGACCAGCTTGTCTGCTTCAACCACGGCATCAACGGCGCCCACTTTCAGAGCGGCATCGGCACGGTTTTCAGTACCACCGGCAATCCACTCAACCGCGTTGTCCACACCCACCAGACGGGACAGACGCACAGTACCGCCAAAGCCCGGGAAGATACCCAGCTTCACTTCCGGCAGACCAACCTTGGCCTTGGGAGCCATAACACGGTAGTCGGTGGCCAGACACATCTCAAAACCACCGCCCAGAGCGATACCGTTGATAGCGGTAACCGTCGGGAACGGCAGATCTTCAATGGCATTGAAAACTTCGTTGGCCTTCAGGTTATTAGCAACGAGGTCTTCCTCGGAACCTGCAAACAGCTCGGTGAACTCGGTGATATCCGCACCGACAATGAAGCTGTCCTTGGAGCTGGTTACCACCAGGCCCTTGAGGTTCTTCTGGGATTTGAGTGCTTCAGCTGCGGCGCCCAGCTCTTCGATGGTGAGACGGTTGAACTTGTTAACTGACTCGCCTTGCAAGTCAAAGTCCAACTGAGCGATCCCGCCTTCGATCTCTTTAACCGTGATGGCTTTACCTTCGTAAATCATCAACTGATCTCCAGTCTGTGTTTGGAACTGCTGACAACCGGTTGGCGAAACGCCGAGCCGACTGCCTGTGCAGCGAGATTTCGGTCACTGCCCGATCATTCGATCCAAAAAATTCATACAGTCGTTTGAATCGCGAGGACACACGATGAAAAAAAAAGACGCATTTGTCAATTTGTTTCTTGATGAAACCTGAAGAAAAAAGGGAGTACAGCCTGTAAGAGCCGGAAACTACTTGATTAGCCGGCAGAGTTACTTTAACTTCGAGATGCGACTTTAGTCCACAATAATAAAACAGTATTACGGAGACTCATCCGATGAAAGACGCTCGCCTGCGCATTCAGTCAATGCTTGCCGCACTGTTACTACTAACCCTGACCGCGTTTGGCGCCCAGGCACAGAATACCGGGGCAGACTTCCTCTCTGATCTGCACGATTTCCGAATCAATAACTACCTGGCCCTGGACTCGTTCTATGCATTCAGCGCCAACGGTGACACGGAAGCCCTCAATCGTATCGTAGGCAGCATCAATGCCTCCAATAACGCGATGAACGCCGTGATCGCCAGCACCAGTGGTGTTCTGTCGCCACAGCAAGTCGAAGGGCTCAATCAGGACTTTGACCGGTTCAAGGAGCTCATGCGTGGCAACATCAACGTCGTCCGGGACATGGGCTATCCTGACCTGCGCCTGATGGCGGATCTTGCGAACATGGCATCCAGCATGAACGAGCGTGCCACAGAGCTTTACGGTGTCGCTCAGGAAAACAGTGGCGCACAGGCGGACGCACGGATTGAATCTGCTCGCTCTGCTGCTGTGGTGATGGCGCAAATGATGGCCAGATACTCAGCGCGTACCCACTCATCAGTGGCCCAAACCTTCCAGGGGGCCTCAGACGAAGCATCACTGGATCAACAGGCCCTGATATTTGACCGCTTGCTGGCCCGGGTACAATCCGGCTCTGCCAGCGCCGAACTGAAGGCAGCTATCGATGATGTCAGCTCCAAATGGCAGTTCATTCGCGGTTCTTATATCAATTACAACGAAAATAACGTGAGCTTCGTGATAGACCGCTACTCCAAAGGCATCATTCGCAGCCTGACCACCACCATCGAAATTCTCGAGAATAACGCCTGATATCCCTTCGGGCGGACTACCGGTCCGCCCGATTACCCCTTCCTGTTGATGCCCGTCAGAATCCCGCTACACTTTTTCGTATAAAGTGTTGATACTGACTATCCAAATTCGCAAAGGAGTGACTGAATGTCGACCTATAACAAGATGCTGGTTGCCATTGACCTGACAGAAGAAGCACCGCAGGTTCTCAACAAGGCGAAGGCCATCTGCGATGCTTACGGAGCCGAGCTTTTTCTCGTCCATGTCGTCGAGCCAGTAGGCTATGCCTACGGTGGTGATATCCCGATGGACCTGACGGAACTGCAAGACCAGTTGGACAAAGCCGCCCGGGAGCAACTGGCCAAGTACGGTGACCAATACGGCGTACCGACCAGCCACCAGATCGTTACGGTTGGCCGGCCGGAATCCGAAATCCATCGCCTGGTAAAAGATCAGGGAGTTGACCTGGTGATCGTTGGCAGCCATGGCCGTAAGGGCTTCCAGTTGCTCCTGGGTTCAACTGCCAACGGAGTGTTGCACGGCACTGAGTGTGACGTTCTGGCTATCCGGATTCATTAAAGGCCTGGACGTAAAGAACGGCCCCAATGAATGAGAGCCCGGGCAAAGGGGGGGCTTAAGCCTCCCCTTTCATTCTTGCCTGCAGTTTCCTGAGCTGGCTTTCCAGCGACACACTGACACTCGACGCCATGGAAAAGAAATTCAGCAGCGCCTTAAGGTTGCTGTCTCCCTTACAGACGGCATGAATCCTTTGCCAAAGAGCCTGATTCACAAGTTGGAGCCGCTGATTCCGCTCCACCAGCCCCTTCAGTTCCCAGTCAGCCTGTTCCTGATTCCGTTGGGCAAACAGTTGCTGCAATAGATAGTAGCCGACGCTCCGCATAACAAACTCGTCGCTGTTGGCGAATGGCAAATGATGCAACGCCATCGGCTTGAGCTCTGACAGAACAGGGCAACCACTGGTTGCCATCTTTAACCCGAGCAACGAGCGCAGGGCCTCTTCCAGCGTTGTCTGCTTCGAATAGGTGCGGCGCTCGTCTGCAACCTCCACATTCACCTTCTGGTAGGCATCTTCAGCCTGAAACGCCTCAACTACCGGCAGGATCTCAACTGCAGCCGGGCAGTATTCCACCTCCCCGGCTTTCAGGGGGCAATTCGAGCATTTGCAGTGCTCAAGTCTGACCCAGGCGGGGAGCCCCGAGGCCGGTGACTTTGCCGGCTGACCGGTGACGTTGAACTCTATGTTTCGTCCATCAAGAAATTTGAAATTATAATTGATATTCATTGACTCGCCTGCTCTTCCAGCTCCATCCACCGCTCGATAACCGACTCCAGTCGGGTTTCCCTTTCCGACAACTTTTCAAGAGTGGCTGAGACTTCGTCCGGTGGGCCTGAATAAAAGTCCGGGGCAGAAATTGACTCCTGAAGTTCTGCCACCTCACGTTCCAGCGCCTCAATCTTGCCCGGCAACTGCTCAAGCTCCAGTTTAAGCTTGTAACTCAGTTTTGCAGCCTTTGGTTTTGCCGACTGCGACACAGTCTCTGACAACGACTGCGTATTTTTGTTCGAACTGTCGGACTTATCACGCTTGTCCTGCTTGTCGGGCCGGTTCCCTGAGGTCTCCGAGGGAAATCTGCCACCTTGGCGACGCCAGTCTGTGTAGCCACCAACGTACTCTCGAACAGCACCGGAGCCGTCCAGAAAGATTGTGTCAGTCACCACGTTATCGAGAAACTCCCGATCGTGACTGATCACGATGACTGTACCGTTAAAGTTCCCTAATTGCTCTTCAAGCAATTCCAGAGTTTCGACGTCCAGATCATTGGTGGGTTCGTCCAGCACCAGTATATTCGCAGGCTTGCTAAACAGCTTGGCCAGCAGCAGCCGTGCGCGCTCACCACCGGAAAATACCCGGACCGGGGAGCGGGCACGCTCCGGAGTAAACAGGAATTCCTGAAGATAGCCCAGCACATGCTTGCTCTGGCCGTTGATATCGATAAATTCACGGCCTTCAGCCAGGTTATCAAGGGCATTGCGGGACAGGTCCAGCTCACCCCGGAGCTGGTCAAAGTATGCCACCTGCAGATTGGTACCCAGCCGGATACTACCCTCGGTAGGCTCAAGCTCGCCCAATAACAGCCTGACCAGAGTGGTTTTGCCGGTGCCATTCTCCCCGACCAGACCAATTTTGTCGCCCCGGATCACCGTCAGGTCCATGTCGCGCACAACCTGGTGGCCGTCCGGATACGAGAAACCGGCCAGGCGTGCCTCTGCCACCAGCTTGCCGGATTTTGCTGCCTCTTCTACGGAGAAATTGGCAGTGCCTCCTCGCACCCTGCGCTGTCGATGCTCCTCTCGCATGGCCTTCAGGGCCCGCACTCGCCCCATGTTCCGTGTCCGGCGGGCCTTGATACCCTGGCGTATCCAGGCTTCTTCCTGTTTCAGGCGCTTGTCGAACAAGGCATTCTGGCGCTCCTCGTCTTCCAGCGCTTTCTCCTTGAGCTCAAGATACCGGTCATAACTGGCCGCAAAACTGATGAGCTGACCACGGTCGAGTTCCACTACCCGTGTAGCCATGCGACGGATAAATGCCCGATCATGACTGACAAACAGCATCGCCCCACGAAACTGGGTCAAGGCGTCCTCGAGCCAGGCGATTGCAGGTACATCAAGGTGGTTGGTTGGCTCATCCAACAACAGGATATCCGGCTCCGCAACCAAAGCCTTGGCCAGCAAGACCCGGCGCTGCCAACCACCAGACAACGTATTGAGGCAGCGGTCCGGCTCAATGCCATACTGACCCAAAATGGTGTTCACCTTTTGATCAAGACGCCAGCCATCCAAAGATTCGAGACGCTCCTGTACCTTCATCAGGCTATCCATAGCAGCCTCGTCGGCACTCTGGGACAGACGATGGAACTCCGCCAACAACTCGCCGATTTCCGGAAACGCCGAAGCGACCACATCATAGGCAGTCCGGGCATCATCCGAAGGCAGGCTCTGCGGCAGAACCGCCAGCACCGAGCCTTCCTCGAGACGGACAACACCAGCATCCGGAGTCACTTCGCCACTGACAATCTTCAGCAAAGTCGACTTGCCCTCACCGTTACGCCCGAGGAGGCACACACGCTCCCCCGGGTCAATCATCAGGGTTGCCTCATCCAGCAAGGGATGCATGCCGAAAGCCAGGGAGATTTTTTCCAGTGATAACAAAGGCACCTTGATCAAGACTCCTGTTGGGAAATTTCTACAGCATCACCGACCGACAGCCGGCCATAGCCCTGATGGACGGCATTCTGCCCAAAGATCACACCATCCACGGTTTTTCGATAACGAGAAAGGGTTCTGAGCGGCTCGGCATCAGTATCTTTCAGGCCGGTATCCGGATCCACCGTAGTCATGACGCATCGGGAGCAGGGTTTTGAGATCGTAAACCGGGTTTCACCCACTCTGACGCTTTGCCAACGATCCTCAGACCAGGCCTCAGCCCCCGAAATGACTACGTTCGGCCGAAAACGGCGCATTTCTACCGCGTTGTCCAGTCGGCTATTGAGCTCATCGAGCGAAGCCTGATTCGTTATCAGCAAGGGGAACCCGTCGGCAAAACCAACCCTGCGGTTTTCCGGAACCCGAACAGGATCTACGCGGCGAAAGCTGTCATCCGGCATATGGACAAAGCGAAGTGACCGGCCAATATAACGGCTGATAGCTTCATCGGCCTCCTCCGGGCCGGTCACCGCCTTCACAGTATCCCGCCATACCGTAACCTCAACCTGGCGATCCCCGGGCCTCAGGGTAATGTCACCCTGCCCCGGAATGTCAATTTCGACACCTTCTGGCCCAAGCCGGGTTACCACCTTAGCCAACAGCGGTTCCTGCCTCTGGGTTATAAACTGCCCCTGATCATTCACCAGCATCCAGCGCCGGTCGCCGGCAGGTCCGAATTCATCCAGTTCGAGGGATGAAACTTCGATACCGGACAGGGACTTGACCGGGTAAATAAAGAGGGATTGAACGCGCATGGTGACCACCCTTGTAAGTCAAAGGTTAGGGATGGGAGTTAGCGAGTATAACCGACGAGTCCGCCTGAATGGGGGAGAAATGCGGCATCAGAAACAAAAAACCCGGCCTGATAGACCGGGTTTTTTCTGAATCTGGAGCGGGAAACGAGATTCGAACTCGCGACCCCAACCTTGGCAAGGTTGTGCTCTACCAACTGAGCTATTCCCGCTTGATGCCAGAGGGCGTTGCCTCTCAACGGCTGCGTATTCTACTGATCAGCGTTCGGCCGTCAACAATTTTTGTGAAAAATTTGTGATTACCCTGAACCGCACCGTTTTACTGCCCAAATCGGCGCCCACCAGCCAGATACGCCTGCTCGGCCTCCGTCGATGTTCGCCCAAGTGCCTTGTTGCGATGGGGGAAGCGGCCAAACTGGCGCACAATCTCCCGGTGGTCAATGGCGGACTGCAGGAAGCTTTCCAGGAACTCCTCGAGCAATCCGCTGGCGCTGGCCACCAGTTGCTCGTAACACGCTACCGACAAATCCTGATCTCTCTTGAGTTCCGAGTGCTGCATAGGCATGTACAGGAATGCCCTATGAATCAACGGCAACTCCTGGTCCTGGCCCTTTTCCATCGCCTGCCTGCTGAGGTTACGGGCGAGCCGGTCACTGTCAAACGCCAGCGCACCACCACGGAAGATGTTGCGGGTAAACTGATCGAGCAACAGTATTTCGGCCAGCGCACCACCAGCTTCGCTGCGCCAATGGTCCAGGCCCTGTTCAGAAGCAAAGAGAACCAGCGATAAAAAGCGCCTGCGAATTTCCTGGTCAAACTTCCGATCGGATCGAAACCAACGGTTTCGGTGGTCCGCATCGGGTAGTCCGTGCTCATCCAATTCACCAAACCAGAAATCCAGAAGCTCTTTCCAATCGAACATTTACCGACTCCCTGTTACATTTAGATCAGCGGGTGTACAGGATCCTATTTGCTTACGACAGAATCTGTCCATTTGACCACCCAGGAGCAATCATGACCAATTCTCACCAAATTATCCTGTTGGCCCATGGCAGCAGTGACCGACGCTGGTGTGAAACGTTTGAACAACTGGCGGCACCCACGCTCAAGTCGGTCGAAAACGCGGCTATCGCCTACATGGAACTCGCAGAACCCTCGCTGGAAGCCATCGTGAGCCAGGGCAAAGCGGCTGGCACTGACCATTTTACGGTGGTTCCCCTGTTTCTGGCGGCGGGCCGACATCTTCGAAAAGATGTACCGGCAATGATCTCAGAACTGGAAAGCCAGCATGGCGTTCAGATCAAGTTGGCGCCACCTATCGGCCAGAACCCTCAACTGGGTGATGCCATCCGGGATGTGGTACTTCAGGAACTTGAGCACAACGATTCCTGAACCTTTCAGCTGACAGGAGGAAAAGATCATGGAGAAGAGAATCCTGATTACCGGTGGTACGGGCTTTATCGGAACCGTTCTGTGCCGGGAGCTGATCAGCAAAGGATATACGCTAACAGTGCTCAGTCGACAACCGGCAGAAGCCGTGCGCGCACTGTGTGGCCGGGTTGAGGCCACGTCAGACCTGAAACTCCTTAAGGGGCATCAAGGCTACCATGCCGTCATTAACCTGGCCGGAGAAGGGATCGCCGACAAACGTTGGACGGCGTCCCGAAAACAGGCCCTGCGGGACAGCCGTATCAGCCTGACCCGGACTTTGGTTGATGTATGCAAAAGCTGGCAAAGCCCGCCTGAAGTTTTGGTATCTGGTTCTGCTGTGGGCTTCTATGGCGACCAGGGAGACCATCTGGTAACAGAGGATACCCAGCCACATCCGGAGTTCACCCACGAGTTGTGCCGAGACTGGGAACAGGCAGCACTGTCTATAGAGGAGCTGGGCACCCGGGTATGCCTGTGTCGCACCGGCATTGTGACTGGTAGAGGTGGCGGCTTCCTGCAGAGAATGATATTGCCCTTCCGGCTCGGTCTTGGCGGCCGCCTTGGCGGCGGATATCAGTACATGCCCTGGGTGCACCGGGATGATGTGGTGTCAGGGCTGATGTGGATGCTAGAGAACCCTCACGCCCGCGGAGCCTATAACATGGTAAGCCCTCAACCGGCCACTAACCGGGAGTTCACAAAAACTCTTGGCCAGGTTGTAGGCCGGCCCACAGTGTTCCCGGCTCCGGCGCCGTTGCTCAGGCTGGCATTAGGTGAAATGGCAGGGTTGCTGCTCACAGGGCAGAAAGCGGTACCGGCGAGATTGCAGAACGAGGGATTCCAGTTTAAGTACCCGGAATTGAAGACAGCACTCGAAGATAGCGTGGCACGCTGATTATTTTTCAAAATAATCGTTGACAGGGGAAAAGCCGTTACTTAATATACGCGCCACCTCGACGAGGCAAGTTGTTGAAAACGTTGCGTCCCCTTCGTCTAGTGGCCTAGGACTCCGCCCTTTCACGGCGGCAACAGGGGTTCGAACCCCCTAGGGGACGCCAATTTTCAACCACCCATACGTCGCTCGGTGGTTATCCACCATGGCCTCTACGGTGGCCTTCGTGCTTATCTCCTCCATGCTCCTTCTGGTCCTTCACCACAAAAATCCCTACGCCAACGAAAAATCCAACCACCAGCAATACGGTTGCGATACCAGCGATGACCACAGCGTCCATATACATAGTTTGTACTCCTGCTCTATCTGAAACTTGACCAAACTCAGGTTACGCCCGGGCGACCAGCCCCGTATTGATCTGTGTCAAAGGCAACTATCCCCTCTTTCAATTCCAAAACTGCGAAACACAGCCCGAATTATTCTGTTATTTCCTGCATTTGCAGCGCATTCGACATAAACTGCTGCTATAGTCGGTGACATACTAGGCACTTACACTTACGCACCTTATGCCCGACATCCGATGCGATAGCGAAGTTAGCGACATGCGAGCATTCATGCCCAGATTGAGGCGTATTCGCAAAGCCTCTCCTCTCTCTTTCAGGCTCCTGGCATGGATCCTGTTGTTCAGCACTGCCTTCACGCTTCTGGCCGCAGGTGTGCAGATCTATTCTGATTACCGCAAAGACCTGTCGCTGATCGAAGAACGGATGGAAGTGATTGAGTCCGGCTACGCTTCAAGCCTGGCCAGAAGTCTCTGGGCCCTCGATCAGAAACTGCTGCAAACCCAGATGGAGGGCATCCTGAGCCTGCCGGACATTATCCACCTCCGGCTCCGAATCGAGCCTGATTCCGAACTTGTGATGGGAGAAATCCCCAGACAGGCCGATACCCTTGTCCATCGTTTCGAACTCGTTCAGCGGGATGGAAATGAATTCCTGCTTGGGGAACTTGAGATAACCGCCAACCTGGAACGGGTGTATGGGGAACTCCAGCGAAAGGTCGGCGTTATTCTGGCCACGCAGTTCCTGACCGTCTTTTTTGTTTCAGTCCTTATCCTGTGGATCTTCCAGCACCTGGTAACCCGGCATCTCACCGCCATGGCGCAATACACCAAGGATCTGTCACTGAAAAACCTGTCCAGGCCTCTGGTGCTGGACCGCCCGGACAGCACAGCCAATGGTCGAGACGAGCTGGGCATGGTGACGGACGCCATTAACCAGATGCGGGAGAGACTGAATGAAGATGTCGCCCGGCGCGAGCGGGATGCAGCCGACATCCTCAAGTTTTCCAAGGCCATTGATCAGAGCCCTTCATCAGTTCTGATCTGTGATCGGCAATGGCGAATCGAGTACGCTAACCGTAAGTTCAGCCAGCTAACCGGCCATACCATAGACGACATCATCGGCAAGCATCCGTCACATCTGATTGAGAACAATATGGACAGCCAGGACGCACGCCACCTTTGGCAGTCCATCAGGCTCCAGGTACAGCGGGTTGGCGTGTGGCAGGGCGAGGTCAATAGCGTCCGGCGCAATGGTGAGCGCTATTGGGAGCAGCTGGTGGTCACCCCTATCCGCGATAATAATGGTGACACCAACGGCTACCTGATCCTCGGCGAAGACATCAGCATCCGTAAGCGCTATGAACAGCAATTGTTGCGCCAGGCCAATTACGACATATTGACCGGCCTGCCGAACCGGATGTTGGCCCTGGATCGCCTCAAGCTGGCGCTGGCCCAGGCCCGCCGCGACAATTCCCAGGTGGGGGTCATGTTCCTGGACCTCGACAATTTCAAACATATCAACGATACCCTGGGCCACGATGCCGGCGATACCCTGCTCGTGGAAGCCGCCCGTCGTATCTCCAGCTGCCTCAGGGGCACCAGCACCGTAGCCCGCCTGGGTGGGGATGAATTTCTGGTTATCCTTCCGGGCCTTACCGGAGCGGAGGCCTCATGCCAGGTCGCGGAAAGGATCCTGAAAACCTTTTCCCCCGCGTTTGTTCTCAATGGTCAGGAAGTCTTTGTGACAACCAGTATCGGGATCGCCATTTTTCCCACGGACTCCGATAACAGTGGCACCTTGCTCCAGCATGCCGATGCCGCCATGTACCAGGCCAAACACAAAGGAAAGAGCGCCTACGCCCAGTTCACGCCGGAAATGACCGAAGTGTCCCACGAGCGGCTTCAGATGGAGTCTCATATGCGTAAGGCGCTGGAGTTGGGAGAATTCGAGCTCTATTACCAGCCGATAGTGGACACCGCGTCTGGCTCATTGATTGGCGCTGAAGCTCTGCTACGCTGGAACAACCCGGCCATGGGCATGGTCATGCCCGACCGCTTCATTCCGCTAGCTGAGGAAACCGGCCTGATCATTCCTATCGGCGAATGGGTTATCGAGGAGGCCTGTAAAGCCGCTGTCGCCTGGCGAGCCATGACCGGCCTCCACGCCCTTTCAATTGCGGTTAATGTATCGCCCCGACAGTTCCGGGATCCCGGCTTCACCGATGCGGTTATGCGCTCCCTTAACGCCAGTGGTCTGCCGCCGGAGAGCCTTGAGCTGGAAATTACCGAGAGGCTCATTCTTGATAACACTATTGAAACCGCTGACATTCTGCGGCAACTGGACAGAACCGGAATCCGGCTATCGGTTGACGACTTTGGAACCGGTTATTCAGCCTTGAGTTATCTGAAGTCATATCCGTTCGACACACTCAAGATCGACAAGTCCTTCATTCAGGATGTGTTGAACGAGAGTGGCGACGCCTCACTGGTGCGTGCGATCATCAATATGGCTCACAGTCTGGGACTGAAAGTCATCGCCGAAGGCGTCGAAGAAGAGGGGCAAACCCACTTCCTCAAGCATGAAAACTGCGACTACTCTCAGGGCTACTTCTACAGCCGCCCGATGCCCGAGCAGGATTTCATTCAGTGGCTGGAAACCAACCATCGAGCCAATCTCTGAATCACCAAAACGGCACCAAGCATGGACGAAACAATACTGGTCGTGAACTGCGGCAGTTCTTCTATCAAACTCGCGCTGTTCAACAACCACCATCAGAAACAGGCCTCTGCACTGGCTGAGCGGCTGAACAAACCGGATGCAATCGCAAAGATTTCCGGTGACAGTAAGCCGGTCGCCCTACCCGCAAACGCATCCCATGAACACGCCCTGCAAGCCCTGGTAAACGCTTTCTACGACCGCAAGCTGTTAAGCCGAGAGCCTGCTTCGATTGGACATCGGGTGGTTCATGGTGGTGAGGCCTTTCGGGAGGCAGCGCTGATCGACGACAATACCATAACGGCCATTGACGAATGTGCCTCGCTGGCACCGCTTCACAACCCGGTCAACCTGGTTGGCATCAGAGCCATGCAGCGACTGTTTCCGGATGTACCGCAGGTGGCGGTTTTCGACACCGCTTTCCATCAGAGCCTGCCCAAGCGGGCCTTCCTGTATGCCCTGCCTGAACACTATTACCGGGAATGGGGTGTCCGGCGCTATGGGTTTCACGGCACCAGCCATCAATTCATGGCCAATGAGGCGGCGCGCCGCCTGGGCAAGACGCCAGCGACGACGTCTATCATTTCAGCGCATCTCGGTAACGGCTGCAGCATCACAGCCATCGATAACGGCATCAGCAAAGATACCAGCATGGGGCTGACACCACTGGAGGGGCTGGTAATGGGCACCCGCAGCGGCGATGTCGATCCAGGGCTGTTTGACTACCTGGCCGGGCGCGGTATCAGCGCCAGTGAGGCCCACAGAGTTCTGAACCAGGACAGTGGATTGCTCGGGCTGTCTGGCCAGACCAATGATATGCGCTCGCTGTGCGAGCTGGCTGACCATGGCCACGAACCCTCACAACTGGCCATTGATGTATTCTGCTTTCGCCTGGCGAAATATTTTGGTGCCATGATGGTCTCCCTGAACCATCTGGATGCTCTGGTGTTTACCGGTGGCATCGGAGAAAACAGTGCCAGAGTCAGAGCCCAGACGGTCGAACACCTGAAACTACTCGGCATTACACTCGATCCGGACCTGAACAACCATCACGGCCAGTACAGTGAAGGCCACATTGGCGACCCGGATTCCCGTTTTCCGGTAATGGTCATCCCAACCAATGAAGAATTGGTGATTGCCAGAGAAGCCATCCGGCTTGCTAACGTAAACTGACATTCAAGGACGTCATCAGGAACCATTATGGCTAAGAGTCTGTTTATTGCCCCGACTTCCCTCGATTCAGGCCTCACTTCTGTCTGCCTTGGCCTGTTGAGGGCTCTGGAGCGCGAAGGCGTTAGCGTTGGGTTTTACAAGCCTTTCAGTCAATCGGTACATCAGGGCGAGGCCCGCCATAACGAGGGGAAGGATTCCTCGGTTGAGTTTGTCCGCTCTCGCAGCCATGTACAAACACCCGACCCTCTCCCCCTCAAGCAGGCCCAGCAACTACTGAACCACGGAAAGGCGGATCTGCTTCTGGAGACCATCGTCGGTGAGTACCAGAAAGTCGCCAATGACTTCGATGTGGTTATCATCGAAGGCCTTGTGCCAGACCGAAGCGAGGCCTACATTGCCCGACTGAATGTGGAAGTGGCTCGAAACCTGAATTCCGAAGTTATCCTCGTCAGCACCCCGAGAACCTGCACGGCTTCCGAACTGGACGAAGAGCTGGATTTCTCCGCCCGAATTTTTACCGCCCCGTCAGATCCGGACGTCATCGGCGTTATCCTGAACAAAGTGGGCGCCCCTGAAAAAACGGGCATCGCCCTTGACCAGCAGCCTGATCACCAACATCAGGAGATTCACTATCAGGAAGCCTGTTCGGTGTTCAACTCAGGACGCTTCCGCCTACTGGGCGAAATCCCCTGGCAACCGCACTTGCTGGCACCCCGGGTTTCCGACGTCGCCAGGGAGCTTGCAGTCCCGGTACTCCATGGCGGCCAGATGCATTCCCGGCGGGTACAGCGCGTGTCTGTGTGCGCCCGCACCATCCGGAACATGACCGACATCCTCAAGCCAGGCACCCTGCTGGTCACCCCGGGCGACCGGGAAGACATTGTTGTGACGACAGCGGTAGCAGCACTCAACGGTGTGCCGCTTGCCGGCTTGATGCTTACCGGGGGCATGATGCCGGATGACCGGGTGATTGACCTGTGTCGGCGGGCGCTGGAAACCGGCTTGCCAGTACTCAGCTCATCAACCAATACCTATGAAACCGCCCACATGCTTGCCAACCTGTCGGCCACTATACCCATCGACGATCCCGACCGGATTGAACAGGCCATGGAGTCTGTCGCTACGCGAATTGATACCGACTGGCTGCAGGAGCACCTGAAGGTACAGCGTCAGGGGCGTCTGTCGCCACCGGCTTTTCGTTATCAGTTGTCTGAGCGCTCCCGGGCCGCCAACAAACGCATTGTGCTGCCTGAAGGTGCGGAACCCAGAACCGTTCAGGCCGCCATCATTTGCCACCAGCGTAAACTTGCCCGCTGCGTTCTGATCGGCGACCCACGAGAAATACGATCCGTTGCCAGTTCCCAAGGCGTTGAATTGCCCGAAGACCTTGAGATTCTGGACCCTCAGTCCGTCCGGCATCGCTATATTGCGCCCATGGTTGAACTGCGAAAACACAAAGGCCTGACCGAAGATATGGCAGAAGCCATGCTTGAGGACAACGTGGTGCTGGGTACCATGATGGTCGCCATGGATGAAGCCGACGGCCTGGTCTCAGGAGCGATTCACACCACCGCCAATACCGTTCGACCTGCATTACAACTCATTAAAACTCATGATCACGCCAAAGTGGTTTCGTCGGTGTTCTTCATGCTGCTGCCCCAACAGGTGCTGGTTTACGGTGACTGCGCCATCAACCCGGACCCGAACGCCGAAGAACTGGCTGACATCGCCATCCAGAGTGCGCAATCCGCCGAGGCCTTTGGCATCGAGCCGGTGGTTGCAATGATCAGTTACAGCACCGGGGAATCCGGTACCGGCGCCGATGTAGATAAAGTGAGGGAAGCCACTCGTATTGCCAGGGAACGCCGCCCGGACCTGTTGATAGACGGCCCGTTGCAGTACGACGCCGCAGCCATCGAGAGTGTCGGCAAGGCCAAGGCGCCGGACAGCAAGGTGGCCGGCAAAGCAACCGTCTTTGTATTCCCGGATCTGAACACCGGCAACACAACCTACAAGGCTGTTCAGCGCAGTGCCAATGTGGTCAGTGTTGGTCCGATGCTGCAGGGCCTGAGAAAACCGGTGAATGATTTGTCGCGGGGAGCGCTGGTGGAAGACATTGTCTTCACAATTGCCCTGACGGCAGTGCAGGCGCGCCAGGTAGAGAGTGCCGGGTTGGCGTAACGCCAACCCTTTACAGAATGGGCACGGCCAGGCAGATCAGCGCTTGACGCTCTTCTGCCGTGTTTTTCGTACACGGCGCCCCTTCTTGATGTCGTTGTCTTTTTTCACTTTCTGGCGCGGCGTCAGGCGGTCCACCTTGGTGGCGAAGGGGTTTTCACCGGACCGAAACTCGAACCGAATGGGTGAGCCCACCACCTTCAGTACCTTTCGGAAGGTATTCTCCAGGTACCGTTTGTAGGCACCGGGCAACGAATCCACCTGGTTACCATGCACCACCACCACTGGCGGGTTGGAACCACCCTGATGGGCATAGCGCAGCTTGATACGCCGACCATGAACCATCGGCGGCTGATGCTGGGCCACGGCATCCTGCAGGATGGCGGTCAAGCGATTGGTTGGCCACTTGGCCATTGCAGACTCATAACAGGCCTGCACAGACTCGTACATGGTGCCAACACCGGTACCGTGCAAAGCCGAGATGTAATACTTGTCGGCGTAGTCCAGAAAGTCCAGGCGGCGCCCCACCTGCTCTTTCACCTTTTCACGGTCCTCCGGATCCATGCCATCCCATTTGTTAATGGCAATCACCAGCGAGCGGCCCGCATCCAGTACAAAGCCGATCAGGTGCATATCCTGGTCAACGAGCCCTTCCCGGGCATCAATCACCAGAATAACCACATGGGCGTCATCTATGGCCTGAAGGGTTTTGATGATGGAGAACTTCTCCACCACTTCTTTCACGTTCTTCCGGCGCCGCACACCTGCTGTATCAATGAGGGTGTACTGATGGCCGTGCCGCTCATAAGGGATATACACGCTGTCCCGTGTGGTGCCGGGCATATCGTAGACAACCACTCGCTCCTCACCCAGCATCCGGTTGACCAGAGTCGACTTGCCTACGTTGGGGCGACCGACCACACCAATGCGAATACCCGGGTACCGATCAGCCCGGTCCTGCTCTTCAACGTCCACCGGCTCAGGCAGCAGAACTTCCAGTAGCGAGCGGATACCCCGGTTATGGGCGGCCGCAATCTGGAAGGTGGACTCAAAACCCAGGGAGTAGAAATCGGCGGCGGCGACATCCGGGTCCTGGCCATCGGTCTTGTTCACCACCAGGTGCGCCTGCTTGCCGGAACGGCGCAGATGATCTGCAATCATCTCATCACCGGCTGTCAGCCCTGCCCTGCCGTCGACCAGAAACAGGACGATATCGGCTTCCTCGACGGCCTGCATGGACTGCCGGGCCATCTCTGCGTCCAGCCCCACCTCGTCACCGGTCAAACCACCGGTATCGATGACAATGAACTTCTGCCCCTCGTATTGACCCTCTCCGTATTTCCGGTCACGGGTCAAACCCGGAAAATCCGCCACCAGCGCGTCGCGGGAGCGGGTCATCTGATTGAAAAGAGTGGACTTACCCACGTTCGGGCGTCCAACCAGGGCAATAACTGGGGTCATAATGTTCTGCTATATAAAAAGGTCAAAAGCCCGGCTCATGCCGGGCTGATCATGTGAACGGTGTTACTTTTTTGGTGTCAGGCTATAAACCGCCATTCGCCCACCGTTGCCGTAAACCAGCAGGTTACCATCTTCAATCACCTGAACCGGTACGCGGATACCGTCACTGTCGAACTTCAGCTGGCCCTGCAAGGCGCCATCCTCCCGGGAGAGTGCGTGCAGGTAGCCCTCGTAATCCCCGGTAACCACGTAGTCACCGCTGGCCACGGGCCGGGTGACCTGGCGCCAGGACAACCGATCCTGAACCCAGAGTTCGCGGCGGTCGCTGCCCCGGTAAGCAATAATGTCGCCATTCGCCGCCGCCAGGAAGATGCTGCCACCACCGATACTTGGCGAGTAGAAACTTGAAGCACGGCGGCTCCAGATTTCCTGCCCGGAGCGAATATCGACCAGCGCCAGCTTGCCCTGGTACCCGGCCACCATAATGGCTGATTCCAGGACCAGCGGCTGGCCACCGATATCCACCAGCCGCTCCAGTTCTGTACGGCCCTGTGGTTGCCCAACTTCGTATTGCCAGACCGGCTGGCCAGCATCCGCGGTGAGCGCGATAACACGGCCGTTAGCGAAAGAAGCAATCACAATATCGCCGCCCACCAAAGGGGCCGCCGCCGTCCGCATCGACAGTACCGGTACCTGGCCGTCGTATTGCCAGAGACGTTCGCCATTAGTCGCATTGAAACCGATAACGCGGCCATCGGTGGTTTGCGCAACCACCAGTGAGCCATTGGACTGGGGCGCAGCAAGACCTTCGGTCGGTAATGAGGCCCGCCATAACTCCTCGCTGGTTTCCCGTGACAAGGCAACCAGTTCGGCATCGCGGGTGATGTAATACAACTGGTTACCGTCGCCACCGAAGCCGGCAAAAATCCGGTCTTTCGACCGCCGCTGCCAGAGCGCCTTGCCATTCCCGGGCTCGACCGCCACCAGCAGGCCATCGGCAGAGGCTGCATAGATCACGTCGCCGGCGTACAGAGGTGCCAGATGCAGAAACTGACCATCGTGCCCCTTGCCAACTGACATGGTCCAGATGCGCTTGAACTCGACGGTGGCATCAATTTCAGGAACCGGCACCGGCCGCTCAAAGGTATCCTTGGTGCTACAACCGACCAGCAGTAATAGCATCAGGGATGCGAGATGAAACCGAACAAACCTGTTGCGAGTTACCCGCATCAGGCCCCCTCCCCGACACCGAGGTCAGAGAGCTTTAGTTCGAGTATACCGCTGCGGCCCTGTTGGTTTTGCTCACGTGCGGCGAGATAGGCATCACGGGCGCCGTCGGTGTCGCCTTTAGCGAGCAGAATGTCGCCACGCAATTCAGCGAAGACACCGGCGAACGCATCGGCGCTGACGGCACTATCCAGCGTTGCCAGGGCGTCATCGTACCGCTCGGCAGCAAACTGTGCTCGGGCCAGTCGGTTACGCACAACCAGGCTCAGGGCCGGATAATCCGCTGCCTTGTCCAGGGCCCAGTTCAGTGAGTCGATGGCGGCCTCGGCGTTGCCGTCCACCATCATCTGTTGGCGAGCCAGTACCAGGTTGCCATAGATGGCGTAGGCGCTCTTGCCATAGTCGTTGCGAAGGGTCTCGGCAACAAATGCGACGGTATCGCTGGCATTCTCGTCGGATTCATCGGCAAAGGCATTGAGCAGAGTGGCAAACTGGTTAGCCGCTTCCGCACGCTGCTGAGCCTGGTGGTTCTGCCAGGCCTGCCAGCCGAATACGATGGCCAGCGCAGCACCGATACCAATCAGCAGAGAACTGCCGTTTTTCTTCCACCAGTCTTTGATCGCCTGGATCTGTTCCTCTTCGGTGCGCAACTCAGCCATGTAAACTCCTGTTCATCAATAATGTTGCTGTTCTTGTGAAATTCATTGTGCAAGCCGGTTGGCGAGCGCCTGGGCCAGTTCACTGCGGGCAATGTCCTGCTGCGGCTCGTCGTCGCGCAGGGGCTTCAGGCCAACATTGCCACTGGAAAGCTCATTCTCGCCGAGAATGACCGCGTAGCGGGCGCCGCTGCGGTCCGCCTTCTTCATCTGGCTCTTGAAACTGCCGCCGCCACAGTGAGTGACAATCACACTACCGGGCAGCGCGCTGCGAAGTTCTTCAGCAATCGCCATCGCCGGGGCGATCACCTTGTCGCCCATAGCGGTTACGTATACGTCGGCATGGTTGTTAACGTAATCAGGCACCAACTCCAGGGTTTCCAGCAACAGGATCAGTCGCTCCAGCCCCATAGCAAAGCCCACCGCCTTGGTTGGTTTGCCACCCAACTGCTCAACCAGGCCATCGTAACGGCCTCCAGCACACACGGTGCCTTGTGCACCGAGGCTGTCGGTAATCCACTCGAAAACCGTTTTGCCATAGTAATCCAGGCCCCGAACAAGGGCCGGGTTTACGCTGTATTTCACGCCGGCGGCGTCCAACAGCCCCTTCAATTGCTCAAAGTGGGCCCGGGATTCGTCATCCAGGTAATCATCCAGACTTGGCGCCCCTTCCAGGATTTTCCGGGTTCCGGCATCCTTGCTGTCCAGAATCCGTAACGGATTCGTGGTCAACCGGCGCTTACTGTCGTCATCCAGCTGACCCCGGTACTGGTCCAGATAATCGACCAGGGCCTGGCGGTAGACTTTCCGGGCTTCACTGGTGCCAATGGAGTTAATCTCAAGGCGCGTGTGCCCGGCAAGACCAAGGGCCTGCCACAGCCGCGCCGTGAGTATCAGCAACTCAGCGTCTATATCCGGACCATCCATGCCAAAACATTCCACGCCAATCTGGTGGAACTGGCGGTAGCGGCCTTTCTGGGGGCGTTCGTGGCGGAACATCGGGCCGGTATACCAAAGCCGGCGGGTCTGGTTGAACAGCAAGCCATGCTCTTCGGCGGCCCTGACGCAACCGGCTGTACCTTCCGGGCGAAGGGTCAGGCTGTCGCCATTCCTGTCGTCAAAGGTGTACATTTCTTTTTCGACGATGTCAGTTACTTCACCAATCGAGCGCTTGAACAGTTCGGTCTGTTCAACCACCGGCATGCGGATTTCCTGATATCCGTATTGCCCAAGTACCTGACGTACCGTTGACTCTACATACTGCCAGACGGGGGTCTGCTCCGGCAGAATATCGTTCATTCCGCGGATTGCCTGAATCTTAGCCAAGTTAAAACCCTGATACTTTGATGAATGATGTCGAATTGGACGGCTCAGTCTGCAGACCGGGCAATCACGGATTCTTCCTGCTGCTGCCGCTCTGCAACTTTTTCCCGGATGATTCGCTCCAGGTCATCCGTCAACGTCGCATTGTCCAACTTCTGATTTGGCTTTCCGTCCAGATACAGAAGGTTTTTCGGCGTACCGCCCGTCAGCCCGAGGTCCGCCACCTTGGCTTCTCCGGGACCGTTCACTATGCAACCAATTATGGCCACGTCCAGGGAGGTATTGACGTCTTCCAGGCGAGCTTCCAGATCGTTCATGGTCTGGATCACATCGAAGTTCTGTCTGGAGCAGCTTGGGCAAGCGATGAAGTTGATACCACGGCTGCGCAAACGCAGGCTCTTGAGAATGTCGAAGCCAACCTTGATTTCCTGCACGGGGTCGGCGGCCAGTGATACCCGAATGGTGTCGCCAATACCGTCCATCAGCAACATGCCAAGGCCGATAGAGGATTTCACTGTGCCAGAACGAAAGCCACCGGCCTCGGTAATACCAAGGTGCAGCGGCTGTACAATCTGGGAGGCAATCTTCCGGTAGGCATCAACGGTCATAAATACCTCTGACGCCTTCAGGCTAACCTTGAAATCCTGGAAATCGTGTTTATCCAGAATATCGATGTGCCGCATGGCAGACTCTACCAGGGCCTCGGAGGTGGGCTCACCGTACTTGCGCTGCAAGCTCTTTTCCAGAGAGCCGGCATTGACTCCAATTCGGATAGGGATATTTCCATCCCGAGCGGCACTGATGACCGCATTCACACGATCATCCCGACCAATGTTACCGGGGTTGATGCGCAAACAGTCAACACCAAGTTCGGCCACTCGTAAGGCAATTTTGTAATCGAAGTGAATGTCGGCAACGAGTGGCAGAGATACGCGCTTGCGAATCTGCCCGAACGCTTCAGCGGCCTCCATGGAGGGTACAGACACACGGACGATATCGGCGCCAGCCTCCTGCAACGCTGCAATCTGGCCAACAGTCGCCTCTACATCACAGGTGTTTGTGTTGGTCATGCTCTGAACCGCAATCGGCGCATCGCCACCAACCGGCACATTGCCCACCATGATCTGGCGGGATTTACGTCTTTTTATCGGGGATTCGTGTTTCATTTGCTGGAACCAACAGTTATTCAGGCGTTCGGATCAAAGTTCGAGGGTGAACTCTGACCGGTTGTTCACTACGCGAAAATCACCAATATTCAGGGATTCACCCTGGAATTGAATGGACTCGACGGCGCTCATAGCGCCGATTACCACCGTCAGCGGTGCTTCACCGGTGACATCCAGTCGCTCTCCGCTACGACGCAAAGCACTGACCAACCGTCTTCCTTCGGCATCGGTAACCTGAACCCAGCAATCTCCAGAAAAGGAAATCTGCAGCCGACCCTCGGTTGTTGCCGCTGGTGCGCGTAATTGCGTTTCCTGCCGGATGGGCTCCGTCGACTGAGTCACTGCAGGAACACGGTCAGCGGGCAACTCATCCAGATCCGCACCGGTTAATTCAGGCTCCAGCGGGTCTGGCACAGGTTCACCGGTCATATCGGCCAAGGCGTCATCGGATAACGGCTGTTCTGGCCCGCTTAATTCATCATCCGGGCCTGCAACCGGTGGCACATCATCAACCTCGGTTACCACAGATTCCTCGTCCGGCGCCACTGTCTCTGCAGGGGATTCGGGCGCTGGGGACGGTTCACGGCTTCCTTCCTGCTGCGCCAGATATCCTGCGATCAGGTAGACCACCAAAGCCACCACCAACAACACCACGAGGAGCTTGGCAACCTGCCGCTTTCGACGTTTCTTGCGTTCAATAGAAACCAGCGGACTTGACTGGTGCTCCAACTCTTTCTGCTGGCGAGCCGGCTCCAACTCCCTATTCAGGTCGGCGATAATAGCGTCTGCATCCAGCCCCACCTGGCGGGCGTAGGCACGTACATACCCCTTGAGAAAAAGCTCACTGTCTATTTTGCTGTAATCGCCGCTTTCAATGGCCTGAATCACAGACGGCCGGAGGTGCTGTTCATCTGCAATGGCCGACACGCTCAATCCAAGCCGCTCACGCCCTTGCCGAAGCTGTTCCCCGACGGGCTCTGCCGTCACCTGATCTGGCTCCACATCACCGGTCATTGGCAATCAACACCCTGTATTGTTCGTATTCCAAAGAATCTGGGTAATCATTCCGGAGCAACATCGCCAGGCTCACTTCCTGATCACGATCGTTAAAATGACGCGCTATCCGAATACCCGTATACAGGCTCTCTGCGGAGTGTGACAGGCGGGTATTACGCTGAATCATGGTTTGCAGGCGGCTGTAATAGCGAGAGGCCTCGGTAAAATCCCCTTTCTCAACCAACACCCTGGACAGGGAAAGCAGGGTCCTTGCCTCACCGCGAGTCAGTTCCACCGCACGACGATAGGCGCCCTCGGCTGCATCCGGGTTACCAAGCCGCTCCTCGGTCATGCCCAGATTGTAGAAAACCGCTCCGCGTTCCCGATACCCGGTGTCGCGTGACGCAACACTGAATTGATCCCTGGCTTCGGAGAACCGGCCATTGCTGTACAGAAAAGCCCCGTAGTAAACCCTCGCACGGGAATAACCGGAATCCTGACTGATGGCCCGTTTGAAGCTACGCTCAGCCAGTTCCGGCTCGCCTTCAACATTGTAAACCAGGCCCATAGCTGCCAGAGCTTCGGAGCTGTTCGGCGAAAGCTCCAACGCTCGTTCGAGGTGATGGCGCGCACGCTCTATATTGCCCTGTCCAATATAGGCTGTTGCGAGTTGCACGTAGTTGCTGACCGCCTTATCACGGTCCGCTTCCCGGGAAAAGCGACTGTCGGTTGTGGTCACACAACCGGAGAGAACAAGACCGAACAATAGAACAGCCGTTGCGAACAGATGCGAGCTTTGTGCTTTTCCTTTCACGAAACACCTTACCTTAGTCGCTTCCGCGTTGTTGAATCAGGGATTTACCTGTTGTACCGCAATGTATCTCTGGCTCCTGCGAGTGCGGTCCTCAACCCGGCCGACCAACTGCCCACAGGCCGCGTCAATGTCATCACCTCGAGTAGTACGAATTGTGGTTACGTGACCGGCTTCGTTCAGTACCTTCTGGAACCGCCTGGTGGCGTTCATGCTCGGCCGTTTGAAATCGCTTTCCGGAAACGGATTAAACGGAATAAGGTTAATCTTGCACGGCAGGCCTTTCAACAGGACCGCAAGCTCCCGGGCGTGTTCCGGCTTGTCATTGACGCCTTCAATAACCGTGTATTCTATGGTCGCTTTGCGTTTATCCGGCAACCGGGCCAGGTACCGCCTGGTCGCTGCCAAAAGCTCCGCTATGGGATACTTTTTATTCAACGGAACCAGAGTGTTGCGCAACTCATCATTGGGTGCATGAAGCGAGATGGCCAGTGAAACATCGGTAACCTCGCCTAACCGATCCAGGGCAGGCACCACGCCCGATGTGCTCAGGGTGACCCGACGCTTGGAAATGCCGTAGGCCAGATCTTCCATCATCAGGTTCATGGCATCGACGACGTTGTCGAAGTTAAGCAGAGGCTCTCCCATACCCATCATGACGACGTTGGTTATCGGACGATCATTTGGATCAAACGGCATAAAGGCCCTTCGGGCAACCCAGACCTGACCGATAATCTCGGCTGCTGTGAGGTTACGGTTGAAGCCTCGTTTGCCGGTGGAGCAGAAAGTGCAATCAAGGCTGCAGCCAATCTGGGAAGATACGCAAAGGGTGCCCCGCTCGCCGTCCGGAATCAGCACGGTTTCAACGCTGTTCCCATTATCCATGCGCATCACCCACTTCCGGGTGCCATCTTTGGAGGTTTCGTCGTAGACCACCTCCGGACCGCGAACTTCAGCAACGTCCTTAAGCCTTTCACGCAGCAGGCGGCTCATATTGGTCATTTGATCGAAGTCATCAACGCCGCGCTGATGGATCCACTGCAGCACCTGCTGCGCCCGGAAGCGCTTTTCACCCAGGGTCTCAAAGAACGCCTCAAGCTTGGCTTTGGGCATCCCCAGGAGATTGACTTTTTCGGCAGTGCCAGTCATGCAATAACCTCGATCAGATAACCAATCCAGGGGTGGCATTCACCACCCCTGAACCAACAACATCAACCGCGCGGGCAGATCTCGTTGTCATTGAAGAAATACGCCACTTCACGCTCAGCGGAAGCTGCTGAGTCAGAACCGTGAACTGCGTTGGCATCGATGGATGATGCGAAGTCAGCGCGGATGGTGCCGGCTTCCGCTTCTTTCGGGTTGGTAGCACCCATCAGCTCCCGGTTCTTGAGAATGGCGCCCTCGCCTTCGAGTACCTGAACCACAACCGGGCCAGACGTCATGAAAGCAACCAGATCGTTAAAGAACGGGCGCTCTTTGTGCTCAGCATAGAAGCCTTCTGCCTGCTCCTGGGTCAGGTGCATCATCTTGGCAGCGACGATTTTCAGATCGGCTTTCTCGAAACGGCTGTAGATTTCGCCGATAACGTTCTTGGCGACCGCGTCAGGCTTGATGATAGAGAGCGTACGCTCGTTTGCCATGGTATTTCTCCAGTCAGGTTCATGAAAATTCAGAGGTGCGATTATACGCAGTCCGGGTGCGACTGCCTACCGCACGGCACGAAGTCGGGTAACAACATCAATTATTTGCGAACTGGCAAAATCCATTTCCTCTCCGGTGCTGAACCGGCCAAACGAAAAACGAAGGGCGCGGTGGGCCAATTCATCACTCAAACCTATGCCTCGCAGCACAAACGAAGGCTCAACAGTCGCAGAAGCACAGGCAGAACCAGAAGAAACTGCAAGGTTTCTCAGCCCAAGCATCAAAGATTCAGCCTCAACACCCTCGAATGACAGATTGACAATACCCGGGACACGATGTTCCCGACTGCCATTGAAGTGAACGCCATCAAGCCCTTCGAGCCCGGCGAGAAATCGTTCCCGAAGCGATTCCAGGCGGGACATTTCTTCATCCAGGCCCGCACCCGCCAGCTCAAATGCCCGTCCCATACCAACAATCTGATGAGTAGGAAGAGTACCAGAGCGCATCCCCCGCTCATGGCCACCACCATGCATCTGGGCCTCAAGACGCACATCAGGGGAACGGCGCACATAAAGCGCCCCGACACCCTTGGGGCCATAGACCTTGTGGGCCGACAGCGACAGCAGGTCTACGTTCAGCTCGCCTACGTCTACCGGGAGCTTGCCAGCAGCCTGGGCGGCATCAACATGCAACAGTATGCCGCGCTGACGGAGCTGCTCACCGATGGCGGCAATGTCGGTCACACAGCCCAGCTCATTGTTCACCATCATCAGGCTGACCAGCACCGTATTGTCGCGCACCGCGTCCATCACGGCCTGCGGGCTGACACGGCCATCTGAATCGGGGCGCAGCCAGGTCACTTCAACGCTGTTCTGTTCGAGCCACTTGCAGGTATCAACAACCGCTTTGTGCTCTATGACCGAGGTCACGACATGAGCTTCTTCACACCCGGCAACCACACCCTTGATGGCCAGGTTATCGGACTCGGTTGCACCGGATGTCCAGACAATCTCCCTTGGGTCGGCGTGAATCAAATCCGCGACCTGGCGGCGGGCATTTTCAACCGCCGCTTCCGCTTGCCAGCCGTATCCATGAGAACGGGAGGCGGGATTACCAAACACCCCATCCAGGGTCAGGTAGTTCATCATCTCTGATGCAACAGACGGATCAACGGGCGTTGTGGCCGCGTAGTCCAGGTATACGGGCTTTTTCATAGTCACAGGAATGTTGGTTATCAGGCAGTGGCCTGGTCAATCAGGCGTTGGGTATTGATTGCGTCAGAGTCATCATCCGAGTGTTTCCGGTTCTGGCGATCCGCCACCTGACGGATCTCGCGCTTCCGCATCAAATCCCCCAGACTGATCTCACTCAGGAACTGGTGGATCTGATCACTCAAATCAGACCATAAATGGTGGGTAAGGCACTTTTCGCCCTTCTGGCAATCGCCCTTATTACCGCAACGGGTGGTGTCAAGCGATTCGCTGACCGCATCCACCACTTCAGCCACAAACACGTCGTCTGCCGGCCGGCTCAAGCGGTAGCCACCACCCGGGCCGCGCACACTCACCACCAGGTGCTGGCGACGCAAACGTGAAAACAGCTGCTCCAGATATGAAAGGGAGATTTCTTGCCGGGCTGAAATGTCTGCAAGACTTACCGGCCCCTGGCTTCCATGCAGAGCCAGATCCAGCATCGCCGTGACAGCGTAGCGGCCTTTGGTGGTCAGCTTCATATTCTCAGCCCCAATGATGGGATTGAATCTCGATTCGCAGCGCTGAGTATGAATTGACCTACCAAAACAGTCAAGTATTCAACCCCTGCCCTCGTTATCTGCCTCATCGCGCACGCAGTCGAAATCTTCCTCATGCAAGGGCGGCAGCTCGCCATTCTGGTATTCACTGTTCACCTTGCGGAGCGCTTTGCACATGGTTTCAATGCGGTCGTCCACCGCGTGCATATGATCAAGGAGCGAACGCATAGCCCGGGCAACCGGATCCGGCATCTCTTCGGTCACACCATAGGCGTCGAACCCCATACGCTCTTCCATCTCCTTGCGTCTCACGTCATCGTCGGAGTGGCGCTTCACAATCACGCGGCCAGGGATACCTACAACGGTTGCACCCGCTGGCACTGCCTTGGTCACTACGGAGTTGGAACCAATCTTTGCACCGGGACCCACCTCAAACGGTCCAAGAATCTTCGCCCCAGCCCCGACAACCACACCATCTCCGATGGTCGGGTGGCGTTTGCCTTTATTCCAACTGGTTCCACCCAGGGTAACGCCCTGGTAAAGGGTGACGTCATCGCCAATAACCGTGGTTTCCCCGATAACCACCCCCATGCCATGATCGATAAAAAACCGCCGGCCGATGGTTGCACCCGGATGAATCTCAATGCCGGTAAACCAGCGTGCCAGTGTGGAAACTGTGCGCGCCAACCACTTCAAACCAAGATTCCAGAGCCAATGGGAAAAACGGTGAAACAGCAATGCATGCAGGCCCGGGTAATTGGTCAGCACTTCAAAGGTGTTCCTTGCCGCCGGATCCCGGTGAAATACGCTTTTGACATCTTCCCTCAAACGCTCAAACATGGCCTTTTTCCTGCCCCTCATCCACAGCGGTTTTCTGCTTATCATTACCCGGCAGAGTTCCGGCAGCCTTTTGTACGGATGTCAGAATACCCCGAAGGATATTGATTTCCATCTGATCAAGCCTTGCGCGCTGGAACAATCGCCGCAAACGGGTCATTAGCTGTCTGGGGTTGGTACGGCGATGGAACTCCACATCCACCAACACCTGCTCCAGGTGACTGAAGAACCCTTCCACCTCCTGAACCTCTGCCGGCGGCACATCCCAACCACGGTCACCGGGACCAACCATGGCCTCAAGATTGGGACTCGTCCCATTTTCTTCAAGGCTCTGCAGGTAATGCATGCGCAACTCATAGCACACAACCTGCACCGCCATAGCCAGATTCAGGGAACTGTAGTCTGGATTCGACGGAATATGAATGTGATAGTGGCAACGCTGAAGCTCGTCGTTGGACAATCCGTGGTTCTCTCGACCAAATACCAGTGCAACCCGACCTTGCTGGCTGTACTCACCGGCCGTCGCTGCTGCCTGGGGCGGAGCTATCACCGGCCAGGGGACCTTCCGGCCCCGGGCACTCGTTCCCATTACCAGAACACAATCCGCCAACGCTTCGTCCAGCGTGCCAACAACCTGAGCCCTGTCCAGAACATCTGACGCCCCAGCAGAGCGCGCATAAGATGCTTCATCCGGGAACGATGCAGGGTTAACCAGCCACAAGTTTCCAAGCCCCATGTTTTTCATTGCCCTTGCAACCGCGCCAATGTTGCCGGAATGCGAAGTTTCAACCAGAACGATCCGGACTTGGTCGTTGAAGGTGTCAGAACCTTCCTGTGGCAATGCGGGCTTGTGCATAATCTTCGGACCTATGACTGAACAGACGATAAGTAATGGGGAGGAATCATAGCAGAAACCCGCACCACCCTGCTCTCCGGAGTTGCCGAAACGCCGTGGTATCCGTGCATTTGCTGAGCCAAAAAACGTACAAGCGCGGGTTGTTTTTGCTATCATACCCGGCCTTCACACACCCGGATAATGAACACTCAGATGCAACCAGCAATTAAAATGGCCCTGCGCGTTGCCCGCCAGGGATCAGATTACCTGAAAGCACATTTCGAGCGACAGGAACCCAACGGCAAGGACGAAGCCGAGCGCTACCGCCAGCTCGAACGGGTTGAGAAATCCATCTATGACAACTTCACCGAGCAACTGGAGAAAGCGTATCGGGATCACACCATCGCACCGATGGGCGAAGCTGATGCCGCTGGCAGCGAACGCAGCTGGCACATTTTCCCGGTACTCGGCCGCGAGAACTTTGTTCGTGGTATTCCGGAGTTTGCTCTGGCACTGAGCCAGAAGAAGAATAACCGGACCGAAAACCTTTTGCTGGTTAACCCGATAACCGGCGAAGAGTATTCTGCCAGCCGCGGCCACGGTGCTGCCCTTAACAGCCGCCGGGTGCGCACGTCCGAAATCAAACTGCCCGGCAAGGCGGCCTTGGCGACCAACCTCCTGGACCAGGCTCGCAAAGGCGACGACCCGATGATCTGGGGCGAAATGGCCGCGGTACTCGCTCGCGAAAGCGCCATGTTCCGCACCTCTGGCTGTATCGCTCTTGACATCGCACGTGTTTCTGCCGGCCTTTTGGACGCCGCCGTTGTTTTCCGCCCGGAAGCCAGCGACCTGGATCTTGGCGTTACCCTGGCCATGGAGTCCGGCGCCCTGACGGGAGACTTCTCCGGCAATCCGTCTGCCGGCAACGCGCGCCAATTGGTTGTTGCCAACCCCAAGCTGTTCCGGGAAATCCTTAAAGTTCTGCACCCGTTCCGCGGGCGCCTGCCCCGCTGATCTCCCGGGCAACAAAAAACCGCCACTCCCTCTCGGGACTGGCGGTTTTTTGTGCCTGAATGAACGGGAGGCAAGGCCTCCCTCACAGAATCACATGCGGTTGAGCCACTCGGGTGGCTGCTCTTCTTCAGCTTCTTCGCCCGCGCCCTCTTTCGTCGGCACCATCAGATCTTCACGAGTAACACCCATGACCATCAGCATGTTGGCAGACACATAGATAGAAGAGTAGGTACCCACAATCACACCGATGATCAGAGCCAGCGCGAAATTATTGATAGCCTCACCGCCGAAGAAATACAGGGCTAGCAGGACCACCAAGGTGGTACCGGACGTATTGATAGTACGTGTGATGGTCTGGTGAATAGACTCGTTGATGATATCCCACGGTTCACCCACTCGCATTTTCCGGAAGTTCTCCCGGATACGGTCCGCAACAACAATGGTGTCGTTCAGCGAGTAACCGATAACCGCCAACAACGCCGCCAGCACGGTCAGGTCAAAGGTCCACTGGAACAACGCAAACACGCCCAGGACAATAATGACGTCGTGAGCCAGCGGAATCACCGAAGCGATACCAAACTTGAACTGGAAGCGCATACCCACGTAGATCAGCACCACCGCCAGAGCAATCAATAGCCCAAGCCCACTGTCTTCTTTCAGCTCATCACCAACCTGAGAACCCACGAACTCTGAACCCACCAGCTCGATCTCGGCACCGGTAGCGGCCAGCATTTCGGCCACTTCACGGGCTAACTGATCGTTCTCTGCTTCCGCCATGCGGATCAGGATGGTGGTATCAGCGCCGAAGTTCTGAACAACGAACTGTTCGTAGCCAGCCTCGGTCAGTTGCGCCCGGATATCGTCAAGGCTCGGCGCCTCCGCATACTCAAGCTCAACGGAGGTGCCACCAGTGAAATCCATACCGAAGTTCAGACCACGAACACCCAGCAGAGCCAGAGAGACGACCACAAGCGTGATAGAAAGGACGGAAGCTATCTTCCGCAACCCCATGAAATCAAACGGTTGTTTCTGTGCATCAGCCATTAGCCAGCTTCCCCCCGATCGATAATTTCTCGACCCTACGGCCGCCGTATACAACGTTCACAATGGCGCGACTAACCACCAGGGCGCAGAACATGGAGGTCAGGATACCGATGCTCAGCGTGACGGCGAACCCTTTGACCGGGCCCGAACCCATGGCAAACAGAATCACTGCCACCAACAGCGTGGTAATGTTGGCGTCGAAGATAGAAACAAAGGCTCGACCATACCCCGCATTAATCGCACTTTGAGGAGGTGCCCCGGATTTTAGCTCTTCCTTTATCCGTTCGAAGATCAACACGTTGGCGTCAACCGCCATACCTACAGTCAGCACGATACCGGCAATACCCGGCAGGGTGAGTGTGGCAGAAAGGATGGACATACAGGCCAACAGCAACATCAGGTTCAGAGTAAGAGTAACGTTTGCCACCACCCCGAAACCACGATAGAAAACCAGCATGTAGATCAACACCAGGGCAAAACCGAAAGCCACAGAGGTTACACCTGCGTCAATGTTCTTCTGCCCAAGGCTTGGCCCGATGGTCCGCTCCTGCACAAAGTACATGGGAGCCGCCAAGGCACCGGCCCGCAACAAGAGCGCGAGTTCTGCGGCTTCTGGTATTGAATCCAGGCCGGTGATGCGGAAACTGCTACCCAGCGCTGACTGAACCGTTGCCAGACTGATCAGCCCTTTCTCGACAATACGCTTTTCGACTTCCTGAATCTCACCGTCCACTTCGCGAGCTTCGGTCTCGGTACGGAATTCGATGAACAATACCGCCATGCGACGGCCCACATTATTGCGGGTGGCGCGATTCATCAAATCGCCGCCAACGGAATCCATCGTGATGTTTACCTGTGGCTGGCCATTCTCATCAAAGGCCTGCTGGGCATTGGCGACATTGTTACCGGTGGCGATTACGTCCCGTTCGAGGCGAGCTGTCCGCTGCGGTGTATCACGGAATCCGAACTGCTCTGTTTCTGCAGCAGGCGCATCCTGGCGGGCCTCCATCCGGAATTCCAGGTTAGCCGTCGCACCCAGAACACGCTTGGCCTGGGCGGTGTCCTGAACACCCGGTAATTCAACAATAATTCGGTCTGCACCCTGGCGCTGCACCAGCGGCTCAGCCACACCCAGTTCGTTAACCCGATTCCGGATGGTAGTCAGGTTCTGCTCCAGGGCGTATTCCTGGATATTCCTCACTTCAGCTTCAGAGAGGGTCAACGCCAACAGGAACTCACCGTCGCGGGTGCTTTCGTTGAGCAAAAACTCGTTGTACTGCCGGCGTACCAGATCAAAAGCAGCGCTGCGGGAATCGGAATCCCGGAAACTGAGGACAATCTCCCGACTGCCTTCCACATCCCCACCCCGGTAGCGAATACGCTCATCCCGAAGTTCTCTCTTGATCTGCCCGGAGAACGCTTCCAGACGCTGGCTCACCGCCGTATCCATGTCTACTTCCAGCAGGAAGTGAACACCGCCACGCAGATCAAGGCCGAGCTTCATTGGGCCCGCACCGAGGCTGCGCAACCATCCAGGCGTTGAGGGAGCCATGTTCAGTGCCACCAGATAATCATTACCCAGGGCGGCCTGAACTGCCGGCCGAGCCCGCAACTGAGCATCGGAGCTGTTCAGGCGAATCAGTGCGTTGCGGTCCTCAAGAGAACTCTCCTTGACTTCGATTCCGCGGCTCTCGAGGGCGCCCAGGGCGCGGTCCAGAACGCGCTGGTCTACTTCGGTGCTGCCACGAGCGCCGGTAACCTGTATGGCGAAATCGTCAGGAAAAAAATTCGGTAACGCGTAAATGAACCCGATGACCAGTGCGAACACAATGACCAGGTTCTTCCAGAGAGGATACTTGTTCAGCATGAGAATCCTTCGAGCCAGCTATGGCGCCGGCCTTGGTGTTTCAGCAAGTCAACACAAAACGGGCGACCAAAGGCCGCCCTGCGCACAACTGGCTCAGATGTCTTTCAGGGTGCCCTTGGGCAGTGCTGCCGCCACCGCCACTTTCTGAATCTTGATCTCTACGTTGTCGGCCACTTCCAGCACGATGAAGTCGTCCGCTACCTTGGTGATACGGCCGGCAACACCGCCTGAGGTCACCACCTCGTCACCTTTGTTCAGGCCGGACATCAGCGCTTTATGCTCCTTGGCACGCTTGGACTGCGGGCGCCAGATCAGGAAGTAGAAAATCAGGATAAAACCGGCGAAGAAGATGATCTGACCCATCACGCTCATGCCCTGGGCACCGGCATCCTGCGCCATGGCAAATGCAGGCATCAGAGACAGCAGACCAACGATGAGCAGTTTGATTGATTTCATTCAGGTTCTCCGTTTATTGACTGATATTGAGTTAGAAATTGATCAGGATTCGCCCAACGGCGGCACAGTTTCGCCACGTAAGGCATAGAATTCGCTTATAAAGTCGGACAATGTACCTGCTTCAATAGCCCCGCGCAATCCACTCATCAGGTTCTGATAAAAACGTAGATTGTGGATGGTATTGAGCTGGGAACCCAGCATTTCACCACACTTATCCAAATGATGCAGATAGCTCTTTGAGAAATTCTGACAGGTGTAGCAGTCACAACGTTCATCCAACGGGCCGGTGTCGTGACGATTCTTTGCATTACGAATCTTGACGATACCAGTGGAGGTGAACAGGTAGCCATTACGAGCATTACGGGTGGGCATTACGCAGTCAAACATGTCCACGCCCCGGCGCACCGCCTCTACAAGGTCTTCCGGGCGACCAACGCCCATCAGGTACCTGGGTTTGTCGGCCGGCATCTTCTGAGGCAAATGATCCAGAATGCGAATCATGTCTTCTTTGGGCTCCCCCACCGACAGACCACCGATGGCATAGCCATCAAACCCGATATCGGTCAGCCCCTGCAGGGATTGGTCACGCAAAGACTCATACATGCCCCCCTGGACAATGCCAAACAACGCCGCCGGATTGCCCTCATGGGCCTTCTTGCTTCGTTCCGCCCAACGAAGGGACAGCTCCATGGATTCCTTTGCCTGCTTCTCGGTAGCAGGATACGGTGTGCATTCATCAAATATCATGACAATGTCGGAACCGAGATCACGCTGCACCTGGATGGCAATTTCCGGCGACAACTCCACCTTTGAACCGTCTACCGGCGAGCGGAAAGTCACGCCCTGCTCGGTGATCTTGCGCATCTCACCCAGGCTGAACACCTGAAAGCCGCCGGAATCCGTCAATATTGGCCCTTGCCACTGGGTGAAATCGTGCAGGTCACCGTGGGCCTTGACCACTTCCGTGCCCGGACGCAGCATCAAGTGGAAGGTGTTACCCAGGATAATCTCCGCGCCGATTGCCTCGATATCTCTTGGCAACATCCCTTTAACCGTGCCGTAAGTACCAACCGGCATAAACGCAGGCGTCTCAACCGTTCCACGGGGGAAGGTCAGCCGGCCCCGGCGGGCCCTGCCGTCTTCACCCAGCTTCTCGAATGACATAAAACAGGAATTGCTCACAGGGATTCTCCACGAAATTCGGTCTGGTTTGCCCCGGCCAGCATGCCCCGGCTTGGCTCCTGGGCGGTCAGGAACATGGCGTCACCGTAACTGAAAAAACGATATCGCTGTTCAACAGCTTCCTGATAGGCAGACATGATATTACGGTAGCCGGCAAAGGCACTGACGAGCATGATCAACGTGGATTCCGGCAAATGGAAATTGGTGATCATGGCGTCAACCGTCTGAAAACGGTAGCCAGGGTAGATGAAGATGTCGGTTTCACCCCGGAAAGCCTGCAGACGCCCCGCCCGACTGGCGGATTCGAGCGAACGAACAGATGTAGTGCCAACCGCCACAACCCTTCCGCCTCGCGCCCTAGTGCGCTCCACCGCATCCACCACTTCCTGGGGGACATGGGCCACTTCGCTGTGCATAAGATGATCTTCAATCTTGTCGACCCGCACCGGCTGGAAGGTTCCCGCGCCCACATGAAGGGTTACGTAGGCAAACTCGATGCCGTTGTTTTCGAGGACCTCGAGTATTTCGTCGTCGAAATGGAGCCCAGCCGTTGGCGCCGCCACAGCGCCTGCTTCTTTGGCATAGACGGTTTGATATCGCTCCCGGTCAGACTGGTCATCATCCCGCTCCATGTACGGCGGCAACGGCATGTGCCCGATACGTTCCAGCACATCAAGGACCGGCTCACGGCCTTCGTAGACAAACCGGAAAAGTGCGTCGTCCCGGCCCACCATGCGCAGAGCAGAGCCATCTTCCAGGATCACCTTCTGACCCTCTTTCACGGCCTTTGAGGCACGGGCGTGGGCCAGCAATTCAAACTCACCCAGCAGGCGCTCCACCAGGATTTCAACACGACCACCAGTTTCCTTCTGGCCGAACAAGCGGGCCGGAATCACGCGGGTGTTGTTGAAGACCAGAAGATCGCCAGGCTGTAGCAGGCCGGGGAGGTCGGTAAAATTCAGGTGTCGGGTCTGGCCGGTAAGGCCCTCGAGCGCAAGCAGTCGGGACGCACTGCGTTGCTTGAGCGGGTAACGGGCGATGAGCTCGTCCGGCAGGTCAAAATGAAAATCGGAGACGTTCATGGGCCGGCTATTCACGATGCCGCAGGTTGCGGCCAATAAGTGGTAGCGGCGGGCGGACTCGAACCGCCACGGGTTTTACCCCAACGGATTTTGAATCCGTCGTGTCTACCAATTTCACCACGCCGCCATCGGAGAGTGGAAGGATTATACTGAGCCTGAATCTGAAAGCAACCGGGCGGAAGGCAAAAATGTCCTACCGCCTCAGCCAATTACAGACGATCAAATAAAGAGAGCCTGGAAATCTGTGCAAACGACTGTTGCGCCGCCTGTAACACAAAGCTCTGGAAGCTCAGGTTACTGATGGCCTCGGCATAGTCCACGTCTTGCAACTGCGAGCGTATTTCCTTGGTATAAAGCCCCGAATCCTCGAGAAATGACGAGGTGGACTCGATCGCATTCAACCGGCCACCCAGCTCTGTCTGCTTGAGAATGATGGATTCCTGGCCGTTGTCCAGGTTGATCAACGATTCCGCGATGAGCGCATCGTATTCGGCGCTGGATTTCGGTGTCGCCTTGTCGATGCTGTCCAGGCCGGCGATCAGCTTCTCGATGGTGCCAAAGATGGATTGTTTGTCGCTGATGCCCAGGGTGAATTCATCACCTTGGGCCGCATCGTTAACCGTCAGCCGAATACCTGCCACCACAAAATCCTCCCCGGGCACCGCTGGCGAAGGCTGTGTGGTCAGCAGCGTACCTGTGCGGGGGTCTTCCACCTCAATATTCAGGTTGCCGGCGCCGTCATCAATCACCCTGACCGTCAGGTCATCCGGAACCGCCGGGCTGAACGCATCCTTCAGATCTTTCGGTGCAATAAGCTCCAATTCAGAGACATAACCCTGGGCCGGAACCCCGGTACCGGTGCCATCATCCGAACCCGTAACAGATACCGCTGCAGGCACATTCACAAAAATACCTTTGCCATGGTCACTGATGGGCACCGTTACGCCGTCATCAATTTCCAACACCCGCTGCCCTTCATCACCCTGATAGGTCCAGGCACCGAAGTCGTCCTTGGCAAACGCCGGAGTACTGCCCTGGAAGCCGCTGAAGATATATTCACCGGAGGCATCCCGCGTGTTGGCAATGTTCGCCAACTGGCCCAGTCGTTCTTTCAGCTCGGCGGAAATGGATCGACGATCATTGGCAGACAACGAGCCGTTACCCGCCTGAACCGTCAGTTCCCGCACCCGCTGGATGATATCCACCGCACTGGCCAGGGTGCTCTCTTCCTGCTTGATGCGGTTATCGGCGAGGTTGGCGTTGCGCTCATAGGTTTCTATACGTTTGACTTCCTGGTTGAGCTTCAGAATGCGCGCGGCGGCCACCGGATCATCAGAGGGTCTGTTGACCTTCTTGCCAGTAGAAATCTGTTCCTGGGTTTTGACCAGGTTACTATTAAGATCCTGCAGCCGATTAATGCCGCCAGAGAAGATCTGCTGAGATGAAATACGGATCATGTTACCTACCTCACCTTACCGGAAGCTCTGCAGCAATGTGTTAAACAAGTCTTGCGCGACCGACATGACCTGCGCGGATGCGTTATACGCCGCCTGATACTGAATCAGCTTGCCCGCTTCCTCATCCAGGTTAACGCCTGAGACTGATTCGCGCTGATTGCTGGACTGCTCCAGCAAGGTTTTACCGGCTTCTTTATCCAACTGGCTCTGCCGAGTTTTTACACCAATATCCTCAACCAACCCAGCGTAGCCTTCGGTGAAACTCTGGCGACCGCCATTCAGGGTATTGGCCGTTCCGAAAGCGGCCAGTAACTCTGCATTACGGTTGTCGGAGATGCCGTTGCTGTTATAGCCGATGGTGAATACATCGCCGTCCGCCGGCTCGCCGGTCATTTCAAACTGGTAGCCCTGGTAGAGGTCGCCTGCGGTTGGGTCGTTACTGAAAATCGTGTTGATCCGCTGAGGATCATAGGCCAGATTCGCGGGGTTTAACGGGTCCCCGTTACCATCGAATATGGTGTAGGTAACGTCGGTGCCATCATTGCTGAACCTTATCTCCAATGGCCCATTCGCCAGCTCGCCCCGAGTTTCAAACCCCGGCAACAAGGCATTGGTGTTCGGATTACGAACATTCAGCATGGTGCCCTGATTGATCCTGGCGGTACCCAGGTTGGCATCATCTGCGCTGGCACGGATCGGGCTGGCAAAGGCCAGGTCTTCTTCCCGCAGAATGTTCAGCTTGATATTCTCGGCCGCGTTGCGGCTGGGCTGGATCAGATATTTATCACCGGCATTGAACTGCCCGCCTTCCACCCGGATGTTGAAACCGGGCATGGAAATCTCGGACTGCACCGGGTCCGGCAAACGGCCCTGGTTGACAGTTTTGCCGGTGGCAGCATCAATCAGCTCAAAGTTCCGGCCGTCGCCGCTGAACTGCAGTGTCCAGGTTCCTGCCGGTAACAGGCTGCTATCGGTAATCTCTACGGCCAACTGGCCATTCTTGGGTTCTGCGTTATTGGCATTGGGCACCACCCGACTGCGCTGAAGCCCGATGTCGTTAACGTCCGTAAAGAAGTTACTGCCCAGATCACCTTCAAGGTCCATCCCGATTTCATGCTGGTGGTTGATGGACGCGGAAATAGCAACAGCGAGCCGCCCGAGTTCATCAAACGCGGGCTTCAGGGCCTCCTGGTCAAACCGACGCAACCCGCCGAGTGTGCCACCGTTAATCTGCTCGTCCACCTGCAAAGTCCGGCCGCTGATGGTCAGGGTAAACTCCAGCCTGGTGGGATCTTCTGCACTGGTCCGGGTCGAGAATTGGGCGGCGTTTGCACCGGTCACCAACGACAGTCCGTTGGCGAGAGAGACGTTAACCTGACTACCCTCTGTCTGGCTGACTCGAATGCCTACCAATTCAGAGAGTTGCCGCAGCTTCTCATCACGCTGATCCATCAACTCCAATGGCATCTTACCCTGAGCAATGCCGGGGGATTCAGAAATGGCCAAGTTCAGATCCGCGATGCTTCTGATCAGCGTATTCGCGTCTTTGACCCCTTGCTGCATTTGGGTTTTGACCGACTCACGCTGCTGAATAAACTCTTGATTCAGCGCTTGGAAACGGTTTACCACCTGTTGAGCCTCGCTCAGCACGAGCTGGCGCTGAGGCAGCGATGCCGGGTCTTCCGCCGCGTTCTGAAGCGCCGCAAAGAAATTGTTCAGGGCGTTGTTGAGCCCGGTACTTTCGCCACCCAGCAGGTTATCCAGCCGGGTCAGCTCAGCGTTCAGGGCATTCTGTTCTCCGAACAGCGTGCTGTCTTCCCTCACCTGCTGGGTCAGATATTCGTCCGCCAGCCGGCGAATGTTGGAAATGGACACGCCGCTGCCGATGGTGCCCGCACCCGTGCGCCGCCCTTCCTGGGTGTCGAATTGCACCTCTTGCCGGCTGTAACCCGGAGTGTTCGCATTGGTGATATTGTTAGCGGTGGTGTTCAGCGCTGTCTGATGACTGAGCACCCCGGTCAAACCGATTCCGATCAAACCTGCCATGATGCTTTACTCCCTCGGCGCGCCGCTGTTCATGGACAGCGTCATCAGAGAATCCCTGTTCATAATCCGGCGAATTTTGGAACCATACTCCGGATCAGTTGCATAACCGGCTTCCTGAAGTTTGTCTGCAAAGACTTCAGGTTGGTCGGCTGAGGACAGCACATCCCGGTAACGGGGGTTGCTGTGAAGGAAATCCACGTAATCCCTGAAACTCGCCTCGTAATCCGGGTAGGCCCGGAAGTCGGCGCGCTCTTTCATGGGCACACCGCCACGGAATTCAGTGGTGGTGATGGTCACGGCGTCACCGCCCCAACGGGTATCGGCCTTGATGCCGAACAGGTTGAAACTGGGCTGATCGCCATCCCCTTTTATCATGTGGCGTCCCCAACCGGTCTCCAGGGCGGCCTGGGCCACCATCAACCTGGGGTCAATGCCGCTCTCTTTACCAATGCGCTCGGCAAATGGCATGAGTTCAGCGACAAAGTGCTCCGGTGATTCAAAGGTCAGCGGCAATTCTGCCGCCAGCGCGGTTTGCTCTGGCTGCTTTCGCTCCGCCGCCTGAGTCATTTCATCGATGGCCTTCAACTGCTCAGGCAAGTTGCGGGATATCGCAGGCACACTGCGGTCATAGTCCGCCAGTGTGGCCTTGTGTCCCGCCAGCCGCTCGCCATTACTGGCCATGCCGGGTACATCGCGGCTCAACTGCCTGACCAGCGCCTCAGCAAGACCTGTTCCGCTGCCGCCGGACATACTCAAGCTGACCTGGCTGTCGAACATGTCCCGGTAGAACTCGGATTCGTTGCTGTTGAGGTAGTTACCCTCTGCAAACGCCTCGCCAGCCTTACGCATGGATTTCAGCATTTCGGCCAGAAACAGGCTTTCGAATTGGCGTGCCACCTGCTCAAGAGCAGCCTGCTTATCCGATCTCGCCTGCGCTTTCAGGGCGTTCAGTCCACTGAAGTCGGTGTAAATCTCGGCCTGTTGTACGCGATAGTCCTGCATGGCTACACCTAGATCACAATCAGCTCGGCACGCAGAGCGCCGGCCGTTTTCAGGGCTTCAAGCACTGCCATGACATCCCCCGGTGCCGCACCTACCTGGTTCACAGCCTGAACAATCTCGTTAAGGGTGGTGGCAGGGCCAAACTGGAACATCCTGGCCGGGTCTTCAGTGACGGCTATCTGGGTATTCTGTTGCAGTGCAGTCTCACCCTGGGCAAATGGATTGGGCTGCACCACTTCGGGGTTTTCCTGAATGGTCACCGTCAGATTGCCGTGGGTGACCGCCGCCGGGCTGACTCGCACATTCTGGCCAACCACAATGGTGCCGGTGCGGCTGTTAATGACTACCCTTGCGGCCTCTTGAGCCGGTTCCACTTCAATGTTCTCGAGAATCGACAGGAAGCTGACCCGCTGCGACGGGTCCCGCGGTGCCCGCACGGAAATCGCTGTGGCATCGTGGGCATAGGCCATGTCTGGCCCGAGCGCGTCGTTGATGGCCTCCACTACCCGGCGGGCGGTGGTGAAGTCGGCCCGCATCAGGTTGAACGTGATGGTGTCGCCACGAGTAAACGGCGATTCCACTTCCCGCTCGATGGTAGCGCCGTTCGGAATACGGCCAACACTGGGCACGTTCACCGTAATGCGGGAACCGTCCTGCCCCTGAGCACCGAAGCCGCCCACCACAAGGCTTCCCTGTGCCATGGCATAGACCTGGCCGTCAGCGCCTTTAAGTGGCGTCATCAGAAGCGTGCCACCCCGCAAGCTGTCTGCGTTGCCAATGGATGACACGGTAATGTCCAGCTCCTGGCCGGATTTGGCAAACGGCGGTAAGGTCGCGCTCACGGTAACCGCAGCAACGTTTTGCAAGTTAGGGTTAACACCATCCGGCAGAGTGATACCGAACTGGTTCATCATGTTCCGGAAGGTCTGGTTGGTGAACGGCGCTTTATCACCGGTACCGTCCAGGCCCACCACCAGGCCGTAACCGATCAACTGGTTGTTACGAACGCCTTTGACCTTGGCCAGATCTTTCAGGCGGTCAGCCATCACCGGCGATGCACACACCGCCAGCAAGGCGAACACAGCAATCATTCTGCGCATCATAGCGGCCACCACTCACTGTTGAAGAACCGTGCCAGCCAGCCCATCTGGTTCGCCTGGTCAAAGTCACCGGTGCCGCCATAGGCAAAGCGAGCGTCCGCTACCCGGTTGGAGGCCACGGTGTTGTCCGGAGCGATATCCTGCGGCCGAACCAGTCCTGTCAGGCGGATATATTCATCGCCATTGGTTAATGACAGCCATTTCTCACCCCGGATACGCAATACGCCATTGGGCAGCACTTCTGTTACGGTTACCGTAATGCTGCCAGCCAAACTGTTGCTCTGGTCCGCTTCGGCGGAGCCGCTGAAATCCCGTTCGAAATTGGCCCGGGCGTTCAGTCCGATATTGTTTCTACCGAAAATACTCGGTTCAGGGAGACTCAGCTCCTGGTCTTTGGTAATGCTGGTTTCGGCGCTTTTACTGGCACGGGTGGATTCGCGCAGATTAACGGTCAGCACGTCACCGATGTTCAGTGCCTTGGTATCGCCATAAAGACTGTAGTTACGGGTCGGCTGGAAGATGGCGCCGGAATCCGGATCACGCTGCATCATGGCCTGTGCGCGCACCGGTGCAAACGCGGGATCGTCCGGCATGGCTCGGGGGCGGCTCATGGCTGTGCAGCCCTGAAGAACAATCAGCACACCCACCAGTACCAGGGTGGCAAACCGTTCTTTCTTGAAGGTGTGATGAATGATGTTCATAACTTACCCGATGTTATTGGTAATGAACTGGAGCATCTGATCGGTGGTGGAAACCACCTTCGAGTTCATCTCATACGCCCGCTGGGTGGTGATCATATTGACCAACTCTTCCACAACTTCGACGTTGGATGACTCAATCGTGCCTTGCTCAATGTTGCCCAAACCAGCCAGCCCTGGCTCACCCTCTGCCGGGTCGCCACTGGCGTTGGTTTCCTTGAACAGATTGTTGCCGATGGCCTGCAAGCCCTGAGGGTTGATGAAGTCCACCAGTGTAATCTGGCCAAGGTTGATGGGTGCCGCCTGGTCATCAGTCACTACGGTGACTGTCCCGTCTTTGCCGATGGTGATGTTAGTGGCGTCTTCCGGCACATTGATGTTTGGCTCCAGCGGGTAACCATCCGGTGTTACCACGTCGCCGTCGGCATTCAGCTGGAACTGGCCATCGCGGGTATAGGCAATCTGGCCATCCGGCAGCTCAATCTGGAAGAAGCCCCGGCCGTTGACAGCCAGATCCAGGGGCTGATCGGTGATCTGCAGATTGCCCTGGCTGAACTGCTTGGCAGTACCGACCACCCTCACCCCGGTACCCAGCTGCAGGCCAGACGGAAACTCGGTGTTCTCGGTGCTCAAACCGCCTGGCTGCCGGTTGATCTGATACAGGAGATCCTGGAAGACCGCCCGGTCACGTTTGAAGCCGGTAGTGTTCACGTTCGCCAGGTTGTTTGAAATGGTGGACATGTTGGTGTCCTGCGCGCTCAACCCGGTTTTGCTGACCCAAAGTGCTGGATGCATTGCTCTACTCCTTACCCGCCGGCTGCAGCGGCGATTCTTTGCCGCTTGTGGCCAGTGGATGTTGCGTTCTCAGTGTTATCAAAGGTTCTGCAACAGTCGTGCCGCAGCTTCGGAATTTTCGTTGGCCGTGGACATGACCTTCACCTGCATCTCGTACTGACGGGATAACTGCAGGTTGGCAATCATTTCTTCCACGGCATTCACGTTGGAGCTTTCCAGGAACCCCGTCGCAACGCGCATGGCAGCATCTGGTGGCTCCGGGCCATCCAGTGCCTGGTCCGGCTTGCGGCGGATAAATCCATCCAACCCTTTCTCAAGGGCATTGGCAGGCGGGTTCACCAGTTTCAGGCGATCCACTTCAACCAGCTGATCCGGCGGACCACCCACGGGCACAATAGAGATGGTGCCGTCTGCCCCCACCTGCAGGTTGTCAAAGGGCGGCAGGGCCACAGGCCCCCCATTACCCAACACCAATTCACCACTGGCGAGGCGAACCAGGCCGTTCACATCAACCTGAAGGCTGCCGCTGCGGGTAAACACTTCTTCACCCAGATCGTTCTGCACTGCCAGCCAGCCTTGACCCTCAACAGCGACATCCAGTTTGCGACCGGTATCCATCAGGGCACCGGCAGACAAATCTGTACCGGGGCGCTCGGTCATGGCGTAGGCGCGGGTGGGATGATGTTCACCAAACACAGGCATGCTGCGGGCCTGGGCAAAATCCTTTTTGAAGCCGGTGGTGTTCACGTTTGCCAGGTTATTGGCATGGGCACGCTGGGCCAGCATGTTCTGCTTGGCGCCAGACATTCCAATGTAAAGGGCTTTGTCCATGGGCAAACTCCTGCCGGAATTTTGACTGTTTCCAGTCATCCTGCAGGAGTCATGCCATGTTTATGGGAAGGCGTTATCGGAGGTTGATGATGGTCTGGGTGACCGCATCGGAGGTTTCAATGGTTTTGGCGTTAGCCTGGTAGTTGCGCTGGGCAATGATCAGGTTAACCAGCTCTGCCGAGAGGTCCACGTTGGACTCTTCCACCGAGCTTGCCTTGATGGAACCCAGGGTGCCAGTGTCTGGCGCGCCGATGATCGGCTGGCCAGACTCAAAGGTTTCTACCCAGGTGGTCTCACCCACCGGCGACAACCCATTGGTGTTGTTGAATGACGCCAACGCCACCTGCCCCAGGGACTTGGATTGTCCGTTGGTATACCGGGCGAAGATAACACCCTGGTCGGATACATCCAGGCCCGAGAGCCGGCCGGTGCTAAAACCGTTTTGGCGCTGGTCATTAACACCGAAAGCTGCCCCGTATTGAGTGGTGTTACCGAGATCGACCACAAACGCGGAAGTGGTTGGCGGTTCCGGGATCGGCGTTACCACTTCCTCGCCTGGCAGCGGAGGGCCATCAGCTCCGTTCGGTTCACCGTTTGGGTCTTTAGGGACCCAGTCTGCCACGACAATTTCTCCATTCGGGTCGCCGTTAATGGATTGAAGCGTGCCATCCTCGTTAAAGCGGGCCGTGTATGGCGAGGTTGCCGTGCCCGCTACCAGTTCGCCATCAATCTGCAGATAGACGGACCATTCACTGACCCCAATTCCGTTCCCTGGCGACGGATTTTTTACAAAGAACTGCGTCAGTTCATGGGAGTTACCAAGGCTGTCGAAAATAGTGGTTGAAGTGGCGTGGTTGTAGGTTCTCTGGTCCAGAGGGTTGAAGGAATTGGTGATCCTCAGGTCGCCGCCCGCGAAGGCATCAGCAACTTCACTGCTGACACCAGCAGCAACAATGTCCTGAACGGTGCGGTCCGACTGAATATTGATATCCCCCTGGAACACGTTCAGAGGCTGGCTCACACCGGCGTTGGCACTGGCGAAACTGATTCCCACGTTGGAGCCCCGGTTATCAATAACCCGAATATCATTGCCGCCATCAATCAACTGCGCCGACAGACTCGTCGCGCTCGATGCATTGATAGAGTTCACCAGGTCCTGAAGGGAATTCACACCGGAGAGCGAGATTGGCACATTCTGGCCGTCAAGCTCAATCCTGAACTCCGTGTCCGGCTCGGCCAGGGCGTTCTGCAGATCAGCAATCGAAAATTCCTGACCCAGGGTTACCGCAGTTGTCGCCGAAGCAGACAAACCCCGCTGCTGGTTAATAATGCCCGCAGCGTCTCGGGCAGTTGACCCGGCAGGAATGGTGATATCCGGGGAGTTTGTACCATCGGAGTAGACCACCCGAAATACATCGTCAGCCGCAATATTACCCACGGATACTGTCTGAAAATCCACCACCCGGCTCTCCAGCACAGTTTGGCGGGAGTCCAGGTTCAGGTCAGAGCGAAGGTTGGTGGTTCTGCGCGGCGCCAGGTTGTCGGTTTCAATCCGAAGATCACCCCGTATGCCAGACAAATTGCCATCGGCATCCGCCGTAAAACCCTGGACCCGCATATTCTGGTTGTTGGTTACGAAACCATCCTTGTCGATGCCAAACTGCCCGGCCCGGGAGTAGCGAATCTCGCCATTGTTGTTGAGTATAAAGAAGCCGTCACCGCTGATGGCCATGTCCAGGCCGTTGTCTGTAAAGCTGATGTTACCCTGCCCGAAGGACTGCTTAACGTCCTGGACCCGCACGCCATCCCCGATCGGATTGGTGCCGCCACTGAGAAAACCACTGGCATACAAATCGCCGAACTGCACCCGGCTACCCTTGAAACCCACGGTACTGGCGTTGGCGATGTTGTTGCCGGTGACATCCAGATCGACCGAAGCCGCCCGAAGGCCGCTCAAACCTGTGTTAAATGCCATGACTTATACCTCCTGGTCTGACACCGGATCAGTTAATTTGTTTGACATCGGACAGGGCAATAGAGCCCATACCGGCAAGATTGAGGGTGATGGAACCACCCTTGCCCAGAGACACGCTGTCCACATTGGCGCTGACCATGGTGCCCAACTGCTCAGGGCCGGACGGGTAAGAGCCCTGCGCGACGATCTGGTACGGACCAGGCGGCAAAGGATTGCCGTTGCCGTCCTCACCGTCCCACCGGAAGGAGACGACGCCAGCCTGGCTGCTACCCATATCAATCTGGCGAACCAGTTCACCGTTCTGGCTCATCACCAACAAGCGCAGACCGCCGGTAGACGCAGGCACCTCGATCGTGCCAGTAATCTCTCCATCATTGCCAAGAATACCCACGCTGGACGGCGCAAGTACGGTCTTACCAACCATCGCAGATGCCTGCAACGCCTGGCTCGACCGGAACTGCCCAGCCACATCCTCAACCGTGCTCGACAGGTTCTGCATTTCCTCCAGCGAACTGAACTGAGCCAACTGAGATATGAAATCGCCGTTGTCCTGTGGCTCCAGCGGGTTCTGATTCTTCAGTTGGGCAAGCATAAGCTCCATAAAGGCGTCTTTACCGAGTTCACTGCCACCACGGGCCTTGTCGTCCTGGTTAACCCTGTACTGGCTCAGTACGTCTGAGGCCGATGCGGAATTCACTGCACTCATGACTCACTCCTTACGATTTACTGCTGACCCAGCGTCAGGATTCGTTGCATCATGGACTTGGCAGTGTTCATGACGTCCACATTCATCTGGAAGCTGCGGGAAGACGACATCATGTCAGCCATTTCCTCAACCACGTTCACATTCGGATAGAACACGTAGCCGTCTTCGTTAGCGGCCGGATGGTTAGGCTCGTAGCGCATCTGGAGCTCGGCATCGCTTTCAATGATCCCTTCAACCCGCACACCGGCGCCGGGCCCTTCGTTCAGGCTGGTTCCGAAACCCTGATGGTCGGGGTTCAGCATCGCCTGCTGAATGGCCGCGAAAACCGGCTTGCGTGCGCGATAGGCGTTTTCTGTGCTGGAACTGGCAGTCTCGGCGTTCGCGATATTGGAAGCCGTAGTATTCAGCCGCAGGGATTGTGCGGTCATGCCGGAACCGGCGATGTCAAAAATGTTGCCCAGTGACATGGCAATCTCCTCAAATCGTAAATGACTGCGGCTTACTCACCCTTCAGGGCTTTGGTCAGTCCTGAAAACTTGCTACTCAAAAACTGGAAACTGGCCTGGTAGTCCATGGCATTACGCATAAAACGGCTCTGCTCTTCCTGGGCATCCACGGTATTACCGTCTATCGACGGCTGCTGCGGATTGCGGTAGAGCAGTTCACCATCGCTGCCCGGGCTGGAGGTATCCATGTGGCCATGGTGGGTGGTCGCCATTTGCAGACCGCTGACAGACTCCTGGGCCTTCTGCATCATCGCGCGAAAGTCGATATCTCTTGCCTTGTAGCCCGGGGTATCCGCATTGGCCAGATTGTTGGCGAGTACTTCAGCACGCTGCACCCGAGCCTGGAGTGCGTGCTCGTGGATACCCAATGCCCGATCAAATGTAATTGCCATGACTGCCTCCGGAATTCTGCACCGGCACCGTTTGAACGACGGCTTGCCGGAATTGCGTTCTGGAAGATTCAAAGCAAAGGTGGTGCCAGTTTCCGAGAGTGCTTGGGAGACGTGACTTTCAGAGGGATATGGTCAGAATTTGGGCGGCAATAGAATGAGGTTGATGGCAAAGGCGGCAAACCGTTTCCCTTAGCGGTTAAACGGATTGCCGTTATCACGATGGCTACAGGCCGGTTACCAGCTTTCCTGGCACCCGGGGCCACGCCAAACCTTGACGAAATCCCCGGTATCAGGGCGCGGCACTGGGGGTTTGTTGGCTGAAACCTTACCGGTGTAGAGGAAACCAACCACTGACTCACCCGGCTCCAACCCCAACCCGTCAAGAACCTCGGGATGATACGCCACCCCCCCGGTCCGCCACATTACCCCATAACCGGCATCCCGCAGGGCAAGGCCAAGAAAACTCATCCCGGCGGCAGCCGACATCAACTGCTCAACCTCCGGCACTTTCGGGTGCGATTTTGGTGTTGCAATACCCACAATCACCATCGGCGCCCTGAGTGGCGCACGCCGGGCTTTCTCGAGTTCCTGCTCACTGGCGTTATCGTTGCAGGCCCTGGCAAACAACTCTCCCAGAGCGTGCCTGGCATCCCCCTCCACCACTAGATAGCGCCATGGCCTCAGCAAGGCATGGTCTGGGGCCCGGGCAGCGCACTGAAACGCCACGTCGATAATTTGCCGGGGCGGTGCAGGAGTTTCTAAACGAGGTTCGGATGCTCTATCAAGCAGAAAGCGGGTTACGGACGTCATACTGGCTCACAGTCAGGATGTCTGAATCTCTTACCCTGAGGGCGAAGAAGCCTCAGTGAATTGTGGGTTATACTTAATACTGTTAACCTTTAGTCGTAACAGCGCATAAGAATAACGACCAACAACGATAACTTGTTCGGCAGCATACAATGAGTGACCAACAAATTTTTCGCAACTGCAGGATCGTACTTTCCTGCCAATGGGAAGACCCGGTTCTGACATGATGAGCGCACAGGCCGATTTGCGCAATGTCGCCAGCAGCGCGGGTAAACTCGCTTCCACGGAAATCCACGACCACACCGTGGCCATTCCCCCCATGCCGGACTACAACGGCCGAATCATAGCCTACACTGCAACGGCCGCGATTATTGTGACTGGAATCCTTCAGGGGGTATACCAGCAATGGCTGCTCTGGTTTGTGGCTGGAGCACTCACCTGGCCACACCTGGTGCACCTGGTGACCAGACGCACCTTTCTTCGCCGCTCACCGCGTATCCGGCAAAAAATGCTGTTTCTTGACTGCGTGATAGGTGGCACCTTCATCGGCCTTAGCGGCCTCATTGCCATTCCCTCAGTATCTGTTGTCTTGATGCTGATGTTCAGTTGCCTGATCGTCGGCGGTATTCGCCAATGGCTATTCGGCACGGCACTGATGTTTGCCTCACTTGCCGCTGCCGCAGCAGCCTTCGGCGTTGCCGACAGCCTGCAGTCGCCACTGCTGACCAGCATCCTGGCCCTGGCCTCTACCGGCGTCTATATCTGCGTAACCGCCTACTACTCCCACCAACAGGCCCGCACACTGTTGTTGGCAAAAACCCAGATCCAGAACCAGCGTGAACAGTCTATCGCGCTCTCCCACAAGCTATCCAAATACCTGTCGCCGCAGGTCTGGCAATCCATCTTTACCGGCGAGCGTGACGTTCGGCTGGAAACCCAGCGCAAAAAACTGGCCGTATTCTTCTCCGACATCAAGGGCTTCACCGAACTGTCTGAGGAAATGGAACCCGAAGCCCTGACCGAACTGCTCAATCACTACTTCAATGAAATGTCGGAAGTCGCTCTCCGATACGGTGGCACCATCGACAAATTCGTCGGCGATTCCATCATGATCTTTTTTGGCGACCCTACCAGCCGTGGCCAACGGGAAGACGCCTTTGCTTGTGTGTCCATGGCCATCGACATGCGCAAACATATGAAGATCATGCGCCAGAAATGGCGGAGCCAGGGCATCAAAACCCCGCTTGAGATCCGCATGGGTATCAGCACCGGATACACCACCGTGGGCAACTTCGGCGCGGAAAACCGGATGGACTACACCATTATCGGCAAGGAAGTGAACCTGGCCAGCCGGCTGGAAAGCCTCGCAGAACCTGGCGAGATTCTGGTGTCCTACGAGACCTTCTCGCTGATTAAAGACCGGATCATGTGCCGGGACAAAGGCGAGATTACCGTGAAGGGATTCGGCAAACCGGTGCCCATTTACGAGGTAGTGGACTTCCGCCGGGATATGGGACCGAACCGCAGCTTCCTGGAGCATGAACACAGTGGCTTTGCCATGTACCTGGACTCCGACAAGATCACCGAAAGGGAACGCAGAGACGTACTCGCCGCGCTTGAAGACGCAGCCGACCGGCTGCGTCAGGAAGACGACACCGACTAACTACTGCCGGACCAACCTCGGCCCGGCATCACCCTCTGCACTTGTACTGCGCCACGGGTTGATATCCAGCCCACCACGCCGCGTGTAACGAGCACAAACCATCAATTCCGTTGGCTGGCACCGGGCCATCAAATCCGTAAACACGGTTTCCACGCAGTGTTCGTGGAAATCCTGCTTCTGGCGAAAACTGACCAGATAACGCAGTAAACCCGCACGATCTATCTTCGGGCCGGTATAGCGAATGAACACACTTGCCCAGTCCGGTTGGCCGGTGACCGGGCAATTGCTTTTCAGCAGGTGCGAACAGAGCTGTTCACTAACCACCTCTGTACCTGTTCTGAGAGACTCCGCTGAGTATTCATAAACCACGTTTTCCACCGGTTCATCATCAATCAGTTCGTAGTCCCTCGGCCGACCTTCAGCCAGAGCCGATTCGTCGACACTGTAAAGCCGGACATCCACAGCGGCACCGCAGGCACTGGAGAGGTCTGCGGTGATCGTCTCGGAAACCTGATCCGCCGAAGAAAACACCGCCTGGTTCAGTGAGTTCAGGTAAAGTTTCAGGGATTTACTTTCGATAATCGACGGCGACGCCGCCGGAAACCGGATTTCACCCCAGGCAACCGCAGGCACGCCGCCGGGCCGCAACCAGGAAATTTCCCAGGCCTGCCAGAGGTCTGAACCAAACCACGGCCAGCGGCCATCCTCCAGCCCGATACGGCGGCGGTTTTCCTCACGGGCAACCGGGAAAAGCAGTGTCGGATCGTATTGATCCGGATAGTCGCTGGACTTACCCAGCGGCGCATTGTGCAAAGCCATAGTCTTTCCTGAAGCCTGTCAGTGGCGGATACCCTTGCCCCGGGCAAGCATACGCAATGCAATGGTCGCCAGCAGGACAATGAAAACCAGAATCATACCAAGGGAGACAAACGGATTAACGTCCGAAACACCCAGTATGCCGAAGCGGAAGCCATTCACCATGTAGAGGATGGGATTGGCCATTGATACGCCCTGCCAGAACCCCGGCAACATATCGATGCTGTAAAACACTCCACCAAGGTACGTCAGTGGTGTCAGCACAAAAGTGGGCACAATCGAAATATCATCGAACTTGGTTGCCAGCATGGCATTGATAAACCCGCCCAGGGCGAACAGGGCGGAAGTCAGAAACACCGTGACAACCACCATGGGCAGGTTATGGATAGATAACTGGGTAAAGGCCAGAGACAACAGGGTAACAATCAAGCCGATACTTAGCCCCCTTGCCATGCCCCCGGCGACATAACCGGCCAGGATGGTCCAGTTGGGCACCGGCGACACCAGGAGCTCCTCAATGCTGCGCTGGAACTTCATGGAAAAAAACGACGACACCACGTTGGCATAGGAGCTGGTGATCACTGCCATCATGATCAGCCCCGGCACGATGAACTGCATATAGTCGTAACCGCCCATTTCACCGATGCGCGAGCCGATGAGGTTACCGAAGATAATGAAGTACAGCGTCATGGTGACAGCCGGTGGCAACAGAGTCTGAGGCCAGATCCGGGTAAAGCGGCGAATCTCACGAAGGACAATCGTGTAAAACGCAGTCCACAGTGCCTGTAAGGTCACGCTTTCACCTCCGCCTGCCGGTTGGTCTCTCGGGCGTTATCTTCCACCATACGCACAAACAACTCCTCCAGCCGGTTGGCTTTGGTGCGCATACTGATTACCTTGATGCCCTGCTTTTCCAGCTCAACGAACAGAGCGTTAAGGCCCTGCCCTTTGGCCACCTCGGCCTCCAGTGCGCCGTCATCGTTAAGCTGGCAATGGAAGCCCGCGAGTTCCGGAGCTGCATCCAGAGGCTGCTCGGTATCCAGCACAAAGGTTTCAACACTCAGTTGCTTCAATAGCTCGCGCTTGCTGGTATGCCGGATAATCTCGCCGTGATCAATGATCGCAATGTTGCGGCAAAGCGCTTCGGCTTCCTCCAGGTAGTGGGTGGTCAGAATAATCGTCGTACCCTGGCGGTTCATTTCTTCCAGGAACTGCCACATGGAGCGGCGCAGCTCGATATCAACGCCGGCAGTGGGCTCGTCGAGAATCAACAGGCGTGGTTCGTGCACCAGCGCGCGGGCAATCATCAGCCGACGCTTCATGCCACCAGACAGCATCCGAGACGGGGTGTCGCGTTTATCCCACAGGCCCAGTTTACGGAGGTACTTCTCCGCCGAGATCCTGGCCTGCTTGAGTGGAATGCCATAGTAACCGGCCTGGGTGGTGACAATATCGAAGACTTTTTCAAACTGATTGAAGTTGAACTCCTGAGGCACTACGCCGAGGTTAAGCTTCGCGGCGGACAGATCGGTATCAATATCATTGCCAAATACCCTCACCCGGCCACCAGATTTGTTCACCAACGAAGACACGATGCCCAGAGTGGTGGATTTTCCGGCACCATTCGGGCCCAGCAGTGCGAAAAAATCGCCTTCCTGCACCTGCAGATCAATCCCCTTAAGCGCCTGAAAGCCACTGCTGTAGCTTTTGACCAACCCTTCAATTTCCAATGCGTAGGTCATAACCAAACCGTTATTTGAGAGGAACATGTGCCGAAACCGGCAAATAGATAGAGAGCTATGTGATTGTGGCGATCTGACAAAAATCAAGGGGTGAGCACCACCAGGCAAACCAACGGCAAACGCAGAAACTGCGACAGGTTTCCCGATATACCTCTTCAGCCCTCCCTATAATGCCGTTACAACAACTTACAAAAGCCTGACACCCGGCACCGGATGCGCCAGGCCAACGCGAAGGGATTGTACGACACACTATGACATTCGTTCACTTCACCCGCCTGCTCTTACTCTTATCCGCCGCATTTGTCCTGGCGGGCTGCCTGGACGGCGGCGGCAGCTCCGGTTCAGACAACACCAGCACCGGGCGCGTGCACTTTCTGGGGGTTAGTGGTCTGGGTTACCAAACCGCCAGCCAGACCGGCACAACCGATGATCAGGGCCGGTTCAGCTACTATCCTGGCGAAACCCTGTCGTTCAACGTTGGCAATCTGCCCATTGTCTCTGACGTTCCGGCACGGGAATACGTTACCTTTCTCGAATTTCTGCCAGAGACCCGGAGCGCCCTCAACATGCCCGGCGTAAATGACGAGGAACTTCGGGACCACACTATCAGCGAACAACAGCAGCTCAACAACATCACCCTGCTGAATATGACGCGATTCCTGATGGCACTGAACTGGACAGAGAACGTGCCGGAAGGCTCAGGCATTGATATCCGCACCAGAGTGATTGGTCAGCTTAACGCGGCACTAAGCAATCCTGATCTACCGAATACCTTAGACTTCAACGTCAATCAGGCGGAGTTCACCGCCGAAGATTCACCCGCCAACCAGCTACTGGCGCAAATCTGCTTCTACCCGGAAGACGACGAGCTTTGCTCCACTCCACCCACAGACGACGACATCAACAACGCGCCGCCACGGCCGGAGAACGACGACGACATTGATCCGGATACCGACTACCGGGAAGATCTGGAAAACCTCCGCAACCGAATACTCCAGGCCGTGCGCACTCTGGAAGATGTAGACAACGAACGGGCCAGAACCTACCTTCGCCGGGAGCTGAATGCCATCACCCGGGAAATCGGGCGCCGCTACTACCTGGACGACCACAAAGCCAACCACCCCGCCAGCGACACCGGAATCAAGACCGTCGCCATCCGCAAGATAGGAGGAGAGCCTGAGCTGGCTGAGTTGGAGGCAATCAGCAAACGGGAACAAGACGTGGTGGTCCACGCCTGGAGCTGGCAAGATGCAAACGTAGACTATTTTGTGGCCGGGCCCAGCGGCGGAGAATCGGAGCTGCTGATCAACTTCAGACCAGCCAACACCTACCGTTGGGTACGCAAACAGTTGCGGGTTGTTATCGATTGATCAGACTGTTGAGCGACCACCGGGCTTCGGCACCGGTAACATCGTAAAGGGCCGGGTCCAGGCCCTCCGTTCCATGAGGCAAGCAGTCCCGCACCGTAATCGCTTCCGAGGCCGGCCGGGATTGGTTGAATTTAGCCAAGTCAATAATCCTGGCGGTTTTCAGGGGCTGGCAATCCGGCCCCTGCATTACCATCACTCGAGGCCACAACCGACGCTCCGGTGAATGTGAAACCACAATCCCCCGCTGCCCGTCAGACAGCTCCACCAGTGAACCGGTGGGGTAAATTCCGATGGCCTGGATAAAGGCCTCAATCAGGTCTTCCTGAAACTCAATGTTGCGCATGTCGTACAGCTGAGAAACTGCCTTGGCGGGGGTCAAAGGCTGCTGGTTGTCTCGGGGCGCCGTTATCGACTCGAAAAACTCAGCGATACCTGCCACCTTTGCCAGCAGTGGAATACGATCGCCGCGGATCCCCTGCGGAAAACCGGAACCATTGTGCCGCTCCCGGTGCCCCTGAACCACACTCATCACCGCACGTGACAAGCCGGCGTGCTCAAGCAGCTTCACGCCCCGGGTTACGTAACTGCGGTACTCCGCGTATTCCTCCGGCCCTAGCTGATGCTCGCGCGCCAGCAGCTCTTTGGACAACTCGGTCTTACCCACCTGTGACAGCAGGCAACCGGTACCAAGGTGGTGCAAAAGGCCTTCATTCAGCCCGAGCTGACGGCCACACACCAGAGCCCAAACCGCAGTATTAATGGCATGGCGATAAATGTAATCATCATACTGGCGGGTGCGACTGAGCCACAGCAACGCATCCGGCTGACGGGCGACGCTCGCCACCATCTTACGAGCTACCTCGGCAGCAGGTCGAAGATCCGGCATCTGACCAGATTCAGCTGATGCAAACGTTTCTTTCAAGGCGTTTTCCGTATCAGCCAGCAAACGGCGGGATGCCTTCACTTCTTTCTTCAGGGTGGTGGCAGTCTGGTAGATAACCGGCTCACGGATACTCAACGGCGCCAGTTGCAGCTGCGTCCTGCCATTGGTGCGGCTGGAAGGAGCCTTGCGAAAGGGTACACCAGCTTCTTTGGTCTGCTCAGCAGATTGGCGGGTCTCGGCCACATCCACCTTTACCCACTTACAGTGAGAAACCAGCGCCCGGATGTCGCTCTGGGAACGGATGTAGAAGCCCTGAATGGGGAACGGTGTCTGATGCCACGGCCGATCCAGATCAGACACGAACATGCCGACCTCCAGATCATGAACCGCGATCTTCTTCTGCTGGACTCCCACCGCACACCTCAGAAAACTGGATTAATGGATACAAACCAGTTTGCCACTCTGACGAAAAGACACCATTACAGTTTGGTATCCAAATGCCATAGAAAGGAAACACGGGGTAACTCAAGTTATCAAACCGCAACAGAATGTAGCATCGTGAACGCCATCACAGGCGGAGTGCCACACTCGTCAGTCTTCTTTGCACTCGCTTTCATTGAAAGACGGCAGGCGGGCGCTGAGCGTGCCCCTGGGAACTTTTCTGGCGTGAACGATGTAGGCAACCGGTGACGGACGCAGGTAATCCAGATTTACCTCCTCGTCGCCATACCTGACTACGGCGTGCTGCGGCCGACAGCTCACCAGCAGGCCGAAACTCGACCCAATATCGGCAACACTCTGCAGGGTTGCTCCCTGCTCAACCTCTAAACACACCTCCTTGCCGGTAACAGGCTGTCCCGTTACTGCGAGAAGGTCTTTCCCGGGCTCACCGCAGGCCCTGACCCCCTCGGCGCAAGCGCCACTATCGCGATGGCTTGGGTCAGTAATACGCCAAACGCGTTCGCTGCACTGGGTTTCCAGCCGGATAGGCGTCGCCTTATTGCTGGCCAGCCACCAGCCGGGATACTCAGCACTTTGCCAGGAAACCCTCACCTGGCGGGTTTCGCCTGCGGAGGTCTCAGCCGGAAACATTGCATAATGGGTGTAATAGCTGGCACAGCCATTCAACACAAGCAACGAAGACAACACCACAAGCACCCCGGTGCGCCCTGTAAAAGCAGAAGTCATCAGTAAAGCCATCCTTTCAATACTCAGACTGTAAGGCTCTTATTATCAGGATTCAGCCGGGACAATCCACGGACTATTCATCACTCTGATCAAACTGCAACCCGAAACCGTCATTGGTCTGCCGCACCACCACCATGTCGAGTATCGGAGCCGGTACCGGCAAGCCCTGCACCTGCACTGTCACCTTGTCGCCCAACTGCGGAGCAAAGGGCTCGTCATTCAGAACGATAAACACGCCCCCGTCCGAGATATCCCGCGTTGAAAACACGAACTCACCAAACTGTTCGTGTACCACCTTGACCTTAGCACTCAAAGCAGTGCGGCTGTGCACTCTGCGATCGTTGTCCACCATACCCCGGAAACCCTGTTTTTGGCCTGTTTTTTATAGTGTTATCAAGCATAACACCATTTTTACACAAATATCCCTACCGAGTTATTGACTCAAACGCTGATAGCAATGAGAATGGTTGTCGTTTTTAACTGCCTGTAAGTTCTTCTCTCAGGTGAGCCAGAAAAAAGGAAGGAAAACACCATGCGAATGAAATTAGCCGCCGCTGTCGCCATCGCCCTGACCGCCACACCCATGGCCGCCACCGCTGATGGCGAAGTCAACATCTATTCCTACCGCCAGGCTTATCTGCTTGAGCCCCTGCTTAACGCCTTCACTGATGAAACCGGCATCAAGACCAACGTTGTCTTTGCAAAGCAGGGCCTGGCAGAGCGTCTGGAGCGTGAAGGCCGTAACAGCCCGGCAGACGTGGTGATGACGGTCGACATCTCCCGTATCAACGAGCTGGTTGAAAAGAACCTGGTGTCTGAGGTCGATAGCGACACCATGAACAGGAACATCCCGGAAAACCTTCGCCACGAAGACGGCAAGTGGTTCGCCCTGACTACCCGCGGCCGCCTGATCTTCGCCTCCAAAGACCGTGTCGAAGAAGGTGAAATCAGCACCTATGAGGAGCTGGCTGACGAAAAATGGAAAGGCCGTATCTGCACCCGCAGCGGCAAACATCCGTACAATGTTGCACTGATCTCGTCGATGATTGCCCATCACGGTGAGCAGCAAACCGAAGAATGGTTGCGCGGCGTCAAGAATAACCTCGCCCGCAAGCCCCAGGGTGGCGATCGTGATCAGATCAGGGCCATCGCCGAAGGCGTTTGCGACCTGTCCATAGGCAACAGCTACTACTATGGCAACATGCTTGCGGATGACAACCAAAGGGAGATCGCACAGCAGGTCAACCTGGTATTCCCGAACGCCAACGACCGTGGCACCCACGTAAACATCAGCGGCATCTCCCTGACTCAGAGTGCGCCAAACAAAGACAACGCCATCAAACTGATGGAGTTCCTGTCCTCACCGAACGCCCAGCGCATCTACGCCGAGGCCAACGCTGAGTACCCAGCGAATCCGGAGGTAAAACCGACAGGCATGGTCGCCGAGTGGGGTGAAATGAACCCGGACCGCTTGTCTTTGCAGGAAATCGCCAACAACCGCAACGCAGCCGTTCGCCTGGTAGATCGAGTCGACTTCGACGGCTAAGCAGGCCCTCTGGTCAGCACCAACGGCAGGCGCTAACCAGAAACGCACCAGGAAAGGGTACCGACAGCACGTCGGTGCCCTTTTGTCTTGTTTTATCAGAGGCAGAAATGACGCCCGTCATTGCAGTGAGCCTCCTCAGTATCTAAAATCGCAATTCTTCTCATCACCACTTTCATAACGGGACAAGCATGACCGAGGTCGTTTCCAGTGCCAATCCGGGGCTTTCGCAACCACTTCTGGCCAAACGCACCTCAAAACGCTGGATGATCAGCGCCCTGATCACAACCGCCATTGTTGCCTTACCCGTTTTCTCGGTGCTTTACCTGGCCCTGTTCCCTGACGAGAACATCTGGCCACACCTGATGGAAACCACCCTGCCCCGTTACCTGACAACCACCATCAAGCTGATGATTGGTGTGGGCTTGCTCACGTTAATCATCGGCTTGTCCACCGCCTGGGCGGTCACCATGTGCGAATTCCCGGGGCGAAAATTCTTCGAATGGGCCCTGCTACTGCCCTTTGCTGTGCCGGCCTACGTGATTGCCTACGTATACACCAGTCTGCTCGACTACGCCGGACCAGTGCAGAAAAGCCTACGGGAATGGTTTGGCTGGCAGAGTGCTGCAGACTACTGGTTCCCGGAAATTCGTAGCCTGGAGGGTGCCGTCCTGATGATCGGCCTGGTGCTTTACCCCTATGTGTACCTGTTGGGCCGTGCCGCCTTCATGGAGCAATCACCGTCACTGTTTGCCGTCAGCCGCAGCCTTGGCCATTCCGCCATCAGCACGTTTTTCCGCGTGGTGTTGCCCATCGCCCGCCCCGCCATCGCGGTGGGCCTGTCGCTGGTGCTGATGGAAACGCTAAACGACTTCGGCACCGTCGACTTTTTTGCCGTACAAACCCTCACCCTGGGTCTGTTTGATACCTGGATGAACCTGGGCAACCTCGGCGGGGCCGCCCAGATTGCAACCACCATGCTTATGTTTGTGGTCATACTGGTTACGCTGGAACGCTACTCCCGCCGGCGCCAGCAACAATTCGCTGCCCGCGATAACCGCGACCCCATCCACCGCTTCACCATGTCGTTTCCACGGCAAATGATCTGCTTGGCAGTGTGCGCCGTCCCACTGTTATTCGGTTTCATCATTCCCGGCGCCACGCTTGGCTACTACGCCTGGGAATACTTTGGTGAAAGCTGGAACCCGAGTTTCATTCGCAATACCTTCAACAGCTTGTTCCTGTCCGGCACTGCCGCCCTCACAACCCTGCTGATTGGCGTCACCCTGGCCTATAGCCGCCGCCTGCACAATACCCGGGGCATGCAGGTGCTAATGCGCCTCTCCAGCCTGGGCTACGCCATGCCTGGCGCCGTGCTTGCGGTTGGAGTCATCATTCCCCTGGCCGGCTTCGACAACTGGCTGGACGGCTTGATGCGGGAATACTTTGGCTTCAGCACCGGTTTATTGTTGAGCGGTACCGCCTTTGCTCTGGTGTTTGCCTACACCGTTCGGTTCCTGGCGGTTTCAGCCGGCAGTGTGGAAAGTGCCCTTCAGAAAATCACTCCCAGCATGGACATGGCCTCGCGCTCGCTTGGCCATACCCCAGGCAAAACTCTGGTACGGGTTCACCTGCCAATGCTCAGGGGCACACTGCTAACCGCAGCTTTGGTGGTGTTCGTGGATTGCATGAAAGAGTTACCGGCCACACTCATCCTGCGCCCCTTCAACTTCGATACCCTGGCCACCTACGTATATCAGTTCGCCTCCGACGAAATGCTATATCAAAGCGCCCTGCCCTCGCTGATCATCGTACTGGCGGGCATCATCCCCATTATTCTGATGAGCCGATCTATATCCAATTCCAGAGCAATCACCTGATACGTGCGAGGCTATAACGGCCACCGAAACAACAAGGCCCGGCAAATTGCCGGACCTTGTTGTTTACCGGGTAATGCGCACCGCGTTTACTGCCAGATTACTGGCTGCTTCTTCGCATACCAGCTATCCACTTTCTCCTGGTAGGCGTCTTCAACCACGTTACGCTTGAGCTTCAGCGTTGGGGTCAGGAAGCTGTTCTCAATCGACCACTCATCGCTGACCACGGTAATGAACGCCAACTGCTCATGGGGATCAACGGTCTTGTTCACATCCTTGATCAGCTGAGTGAAGCTCTCTTCAATTTCTTTCCGGAAGCTCTCATCGGCCATCTTCGGGCGAATCTCCTCACCCAGCAGTACCAGAGCATGGGGCTGGGTCTGGTTGGCACCAGACACACACACCATCTCGATGGCGTCGTGCGACATCAGGCGGTTCTCAATGGGCGCAGGGGCAATGTACTTGCCTTTGCTAGTCTTGAAGATCTCCTTGATGCGGCCGGTCAGCTTCAGGCGACCCATTTCGTCTATCTCGCCCTTGTCGCCAGTCTTCAGGAAGCCATCTTCCGTAAAGGTTTCCTTGGTTTTCTCTTCGTCCTTGTAGTAACCCATCATGGTGGCCGGGCTCTTGACCAGCACTTCGCCCTGCTCGCTGATCTTCACCTCAACACCCGGCAGCGCCTCGCCCACGTATCCGGTGCGGGTACGGCCCGGCTTGTTCATGTGCGAGTAGGCAAAGTTCTCAGACATGCCGTAGCCTTCCAGCAGCTCCAGGCCCAGGTTGCGGTACCAGTCCAGCACATCGTTGGACAGCGGCGCGGAGCCGGAGCCAGCCAGCTTGACCTTGTCCAGGCCAAGACCTTTGAGGACTTTCTTCTTGATCAGTTTGTTGACCAGCGGAATCTTCAGCAACCGTTCCAGCTTCTGCTTGGGCACCTTCTGCAGCACACCGTGCTGGAACTTCACCCACAGGCGCGGCACAGACAGGAACAACGTAGGCTGCGCCCGCTGCAGATCCTGAACAAAGGTATCCAGAGACTCGGCAAAGTACAGATGGAAGCCGGCATACAGCGAACCCAGCTCTACGAACGTCCTTTCGAATACATGGGCCAGCGGCAGGTAAGACAACATGCGCTCCTCGGGGCCCACACCCAGAGTCTCAATGCCCCCGGCAGCGGCGAATGCCATGTTTTCGAAACTGAGCATTACGCCCTTGGGCCGTCCGGTACTGCCGGAGGTATACACGATGGTTGCCAGCTCTTCGGGCTCGCGGTGCACCTTACCTTCCAGCGGCGGGTACTTGGCCACAATGTCGTCCCAGGTTTCGAAATCGTTGGGCGGGCTCAGAGGGTAGGAAATGCAACGCACGGAATCCGGAACACCCGGCTTCATACTGTCCCAGTCGTCAAGCTTGCCCACAAACAGAACCTCGCATTCAGCATGGTTCAGAATGTAGTTGACGGTATCCGCATTCAGGGTCGGGTACAGGGGTACGGAAATATGGCCAGCCAACCAGATCGCCCAGTCGGTCATGATCCATTGCGCGCAGTTCTTCGAAATAAGGCCAATGCGGCTCTTTTCCGGCAGGTTAAGGGACTTCAGGTAGGATGCCATCCTGCGGGCTTCATCAATTGCCCGGCCCCAGGTGTATTCCACCACCTTGCCGTTGCCAATCGGCTGAGTCATGTAAGGGGAATCAGCTTTAGTGGCTTCCCAGTGGTACAGCATGTCGAGGGGAAGTTTGTTTGTTGTGTCCATGGACCTTCCTAGTTTGTCTTTATAGTTTGGGGATAGCGTATTATTAGACTTTAGTAGCCTATTTCAACACACCCCTGCACGTCAAAACGTGACCGAACCAAAATATCTGCATTTCAGACAAATGCGCAATAGCAACTGATAAAGTATCGCCTATCCCTACCCCGAAACCTATATCCCTGTGGTAAACTTGCGCACTTTCATTTTTCCGCCCCGGCCAAAGGGGAAATCAGTCACTGACTCGGAGATGGGCATATGGCCAAGAAGTCCCTGCGCACCCTGATCGGCGCTTCGCTGCTGGCAGCAGCAAGCCTGGTTCAGGCTGAAGAAACCCGTGTAGTTGCCATCACGCAAATTGTTGAGCATCCCGCTCTGGATGCCGCTCACGAAGGCATCAAAGATGAACTGGCCGAGCGCGGCTACCGCGTGGGTGAAAATCTTCGCCTGATGCACGAAAGCGCCCAGGGCAACTCAGCGATTGCCTCCCAGATTGCACGTAAGTTCGTGGGTGAAAGCCCGGACGTGATCGTTGCCATCGCGACCCCCTCTGCCCAGACCGTCGCTGCCGCTGCCCGCAACATACCGGTTGTGTTCTCCGCGGTGACTGACCCGGTGGCCGCCAAACTGGTGCAGAGCCTTGACGCACCGGGGGCGAACATCACCGGTGTGAGCGACATGCTTCCGATTGAGAAGCACCTGGACATGCTTCAGCGCATCATGCCGGACGCCAAGCGTATCGGCACTGTCTACAACCCGGGTGAAGCGAATGCTGCCGCCCTGATTGAACTTTTAGAGGAGCGCCTGGCCGCCCGCGACATGCAACTGGTTAAAGGCGCAGCCACCAAGACATCCGAAGTGCTGGGCGCAGCCCGCTCACTGGTCGGCAAGGTAGACGCCATATACCTGACCACCGACAACACCGTGATCAGTGCCGCCGAAGCGGTCATTTCCGTTGGCGAACGCTCCAAGATCCCGGTATTCGCGGCAGACACTGCCACTGTTGAGCGTGGCGCCGTTGCCGCTCTCGGTTTCAACTACTACAACCACGGCCGCCAGACCGGCGCCATGGTTGTGCGCATTCTGGAAGGTGCCAGCACCGCCGACATGCCCGTTGAAACCATGGAAGAGCTGGACCTGTACGTAAACCCGGCCGCCGGTGAGCGCATGGGTATTACCCTGTCCGAAGACCTCATCCAGGACGCAAAAGAAGTCGTCAAAAGCGACAAGTAACGCCTGACCAACACGGGCGGACCCCAAAAGGGCCCGCCCGTTTTCTTTCACGGTGATTAACTACCCATGCTCAGTGAAATTGCATTCTACGGTGCTCTTGAAACCGGCCTTATCTACGGTCTGGTTGCCTTTGGTATTTACCTCTCTTTCCGTGTTCTCGACTTCCCCGACCTGACAGTGGACGGCAGCTTTCCCCTGGGTGCTGCTGTAGCCGCCGTACTGATCCTGGAAGGCTGGAACCCCTGGGTCGCCACCGGCTTTGCTGCGTTGGCAGGCATGGCTGCAGGTGCCGTAACGGCCATCCTGAACGTCAAACTCAACATCCTGAATCTGCTGGCCTCCATCCTGACCATGATCGCGCTTTACTCGGTAAACCTGCGCATCATGGGCCGACCGAATATCGCTCTGTTAACAGAAGAAACGGTGCTTACGCCCTGGTATTCCCTCGGCCTGGAGTTCCATCAGGTACCGGTGATTCTGTTCCTGATAGTCGTGGCGGTCTCCCTGGTGCTGCTGTGGCGCTTCATGAAATCGGAAACCGGCCTGGCGATGCGGGCTACAGGGTCCAACGCCCGCATGGCGCGGGCACAGGGCATCGCCACCGGGGGCATGATTATCCTCGGTGTTGCCCTGTCTAACGGCCTGGTGGGCCTGGCCGGCGCCCTGTTCGCCCAGAGCCAGGGGGCAGCCGATGTCACCATGGGTGTGGGCGTGATTGTTATTGGCCTGGCCTCCCTCATTGGTGGTGAGGCGGTACTCACGCCATCTACCGTTATGCGTGCCCTGCTGGCCTGCGTGATTGGGGCCATCATCTACCGCCTGGCCATAGCCTTCGCACTGAATGCAGACGTACTTGGTCTTCAGGCTCAGGATCTGAACCTGATTACCGCGGTTCTGGTTACCCTGGCGATTGTTCTGCCCGGCGTGCGAACCAATCTCGCCAACCGCTTCACCCGCAAAAAAGCCTGAGGAGGCACTATGATCAGCGCGACCGATCTGCGGCTCACCTTTGGCAAGGGGACGCCACTGGAAAACCCCGCACTGCGGGGCATGAGCCTGACCGTCAACCAGGGCGAGTTTGTAACTGTTATCGGCAGTAATGGTGCTGGCAAGTCCACCTTCCTGAACGCCCTCTCGGGCGAGGTGATGGTGGACAGTGGCCAGATTATTGTCGACAACCAGGACGTTACCCGCCTGCCCACCCACAAACGGGCCTCGCGAGTGGCACGGGTGTTCCAGGACCCCCTGGCCGGCACCTGTGAGAACCTGTCCATCGAGGAAAACCTGGCCCTGGCCATCAAGCGTGGCCAGCGCCGTGGCCTGACTACCGCGGTCAAAAGCAAGTACCTTCCGCAGTTCCGGGATAGCCTGGCTACTCTGAAGCTGGGCCTGGAAAACCGCCTGGGCGACAAGATGGGCCTGCTCTCCGGTGGTCAGCGACAAGCCGTCAGCCTTCTGATGGCCAGCCTCACGCCCTCCAGCATCCTGTTGCTGGACGAGCACACCGCCGCCCTGGACCCAAAAACCGCCAACTTTGTTCTGGAACTCACGCAAAAAATCATTGAAGAACAGAAGCTGACCGCCCTGATGGTCACCCACAGCATGAAGCAAGCGCTGGAAGTCGGCAGCCGCACAGTCATGCTGCACCAGGGCCAGGTGGTGTTCGACATTGCGGGTAAAGACCGGGAAGGCCTGGAAGTGAAAGACCTGCTCGGCCTGTTCGAGAAACAACGCGGGCTGGAAGTGGACGACGACAGCTTGTTACTGGACTGAGCTTACTTCCGCTAGAACCAAAACGGGGCCACAAAGGCCCCGTTTTGGTTTTCGGGCAACGCTCAAGTCATCAATGGCCGTAGATGCGCATCGAGGTATTGGTAATCGCCAGGTCGTCCAGCATAACCGACCCAATCGATGTGCCACCAATCAACACACCACCAATGCTCAGATCTGCCCGGAAGCTGTCCATCTCAATGGCCAGAACCTCCGTGCCAGCGGCATTGGTGCCCTTGAAGATATCCAGATCTACATTGGCGAACAGCCGCAAGGGCTGTGGTGCCTGCAGATCATAGTCCGCCCCGGTGAGCCGGAGATCCCGGATACCCATGGCCAGGAACGGAATGTCAAAGTCCATGTCATCAATGGCGATATCCGTTAACAGCCTCAGGGTATCCGTGGCGGTATCCACCCGGATGGTGCCAGAGCCAATCAGCATGTCCAACTGGAAATTATCCATAATGGTGGTGCTGCCATCGGTGCCGGTCAGATTCCAGGCACCTGTCGTCATACGGAAATCAACCGCATTAAAGCTCAGGGGCAGAAGGTTGATAATCGCATCGCCATCGCTGGCAATATCAATATTGACGCGGATATTATCCAGGCGATCACTCGCCTGCCCAACCAGGTTCACACCCATTTCAGAGAACATGTCCGTGCGGTTGGCACCGCCGATGAAGATATCGTTGATTTCCAGCGACCCTTCATCGGTATAGATAAACCGATCAATATTTAGCCGGGTTTCCAGCTCAATGGTAACACCCGCTTGCCCGGTAATGTTCCCCATCGAGACTTCATCCAACGGCTGGAACGCCATGGCCGCAGGGGCTGCCCCTGCAACGCACAGCGCTAGCATGGTAGGTTTCAGGCCTTTCATTGTTCTTTTCCTTTTATAGTAGTTATCACTTCCTGTGGGCCACTGCGGTGTTACGACGCCACCCTTATACTCTACCGACACGTCGCATCCCGATACGTGCAGACATCACAAAAACTTGCATACCACATCAATTTTGCCTGCACGCTTTTTAACCACAACATCTAGTGATTCCTCCAAAACCGCGCTGAACGCCCACACGGCAGGGATTCTGAGCGTTTCAAGTCTTCTTTCATTGATTTTCTTTGCACTCAAAGCTCATTCAATAGTTGCTCTCTTATTCACAGACCACTATATCCTGTTATACTTCACTCACAATACGCCCATATATAGGGCAAATAACAACCACGTAGCCCGCCGCGCGGGCGCCAAGAATACCAGCAACAACAGTTCTGAAAGCAAGATAAAGGCAATCCACCGGCTCTGAACAGGCGGCACCTTCCGCCAGGCAAATACCACATCTAGTGTTTTTGACCAAAAACAGGCCGGCCGTAAGAACGCAACACCATTAAAAAAGGGGCATGGCGCCGGGGACGGCACCATCAAAACGAGACATACTGGAAACCGAGGGTGGCAATGAACGCTAAGGCACAGGCAGTGATCACAACGATTCCCATGCAGGAAGCGTCGCTTGATATCTGGCACAGCAAGTACCAGCTGAAGACCAAAACAGGCGAGGCGGTCGACAAAGACATCAACGCAACTTACGAGCGCGTTGCCAAGGCCTTGTCGGAAGTGGAGAACAAGAATGTACGCAACAAGTACATGAAGGAGTTTCTCTGGGCCCTGCAGAACGGTGCCATTCCGGCTGGCCGGATCACCTCCAACGCCGGTGCGGAAGCCCACAAGCCTGCCACCTCCACAATCAATTGCACGGTATCCGGCAGTATCCAGGATTCCATGAACGACATCCTGGAGAAAAACCACGAAGCGGGCCTTACCCTCAAGGCCGGTTGTGGTATCGGTTATGAGTTCTCTACCCTGCGCCCCCGCGGTGCCTACGTTGCTGGTGCCGGCGCCACCACCTCTGGCCCGCTGTCGTTCATGGATATCTTCGACCGCATGTGCTTCACCGTGTCTTCTGCCGGTGGCCGCCGCGGTGCCCAGATGGCCACTTTCGATGTACACCACCCCGACGTCATCGAGTTTATCCAGGCCAAGCGTGAAGACGGCCGCCTGCGCCAGTTCAACCTGTCTCTGCTGATCACCGAAGACTTCATCGAAGCCGTACGCAACGGCGACGACTGGCACCTCTCCTTCCCTGTCACCAAGAAGGAAGTGGAAGACGAAGGCCTGGACCTGAACAACGCCGAGCAGTTCCTGTACCGCGATTTCCCGGTTCAGGACGGCTACGTGGTAAACGAAGAAGGCAAGGTGGCCTGCCGCATCTACAAGACGGTGAAAGCCCAGTTCATCTGGGACACCATCATGACCAGCACCTACGACTACGCCGAGCCGGGCTTCATCCTGATCGACAAAGTCAACCAGATGAACAACAACTGGTTCTGCGAAGACATCCGCGCCACCAACCCCTGTGGCGAGCAGCCCCTGCCCCCTTACGGCAGCTGCCTGCTGGGCTCCGTGAACCTGACCAAGTTCGTGGACTACCCGTTCACCGACAAAGCGAGCTTCAACTACGAGAAGTACCGCAAGGTAGTGGGCATCTTCACCCGCATGCTGGACAACGTGGTAGAAATCAACGGCCTGCCGCTGGCCGAGCAGCGCCACGAAATCACCTACAAGCGCCGCCACGGCATGGGCATCCTGGGCCTGGGTTCTACCCTCGCCATGCTGCGCATGCCTTACGGCTCTGACGATTCCGTGCAGTTCACCGAAGACGTGGTACGGGAAATGGCCGTGGAAGGCTGGCGCCAGTCTCTGGCCCTGGCTGAAGAGAAAGGCCCGGCCCCGATCATGGAAGACGAGTTTGAAATCACCCCCAAGATGATGAACAAGTGCCCGGACCTGGCCAAAGACGGCTACAAAGTGGGCGACATCCTCAAAGGCAAGCTGCTGCACGCCAAGTACAGCCGCTACATGCAGCAGATTGGCCACGTAGAGCCGGAACTGGTGAAAAAGCTGGCCGAGAAAGGCGGCCGCTTTACCCACCACACCTCCATCGCGCCCACCGGCACCATCAGTCTGTCGCTGGCCAACAATGCCAGTAACGGCATTGAGCCAAGCTTCTCTCACCACTACGCCCGGAACATCATCCGTGAAGGCCGTAAAACCAAAGAGAAAGTGGACGTGTTCAGCTTCGAACTGCTGGCCTACCGCCACCTGGTTAACCCCGGTGCCATGCCCTTCTCCGATGACGAAGACAAAAAGCTGCCCAGTTACTTCACCACCTCTGATGACGTAACCCCCACGCAGCACGTAGACATTCAGGCAGCGGCACAGAAATGGGTAGATTCCTCCATTTCCAAAACCGCCAATGTTCCTACGGACTTCGCATACCAGGACTTCAAAGGCATTTACCTGTACGCCTACGACAAGGGCCTGAAAGGCTGCACCACCTTCCGCTTCAACCCGGAAGCCTTCCAGGGCGTACTGGTTAAAGAGAAAGACCTTGAAAACACCCTGTACGAATTCACCCTGGACGATGGCAGCAAAGTGACCATCAAGGGCAACGAACAGGTAGAGTACGACGGCGAAACCCACACCGCCGCCAACCTGTTTGATGCGCTTAAAGAAGGCACTTACGGTAAATATTGATCCCGGGAACCGACAGACAGGACAACGAACATGACAGTGAAAATCAGCAACAAGATTGTCGGCTACCGAGTCAAGAAAGCCGACACGGAAACCCCTAACGAGCACCAGGCACCGGTGATGGCTGAAACCAAGCCGGTGGAGATGAACGAAAACATCGAACGGCCGGATTTCTTGCTGGGCACCACCTACAAGATCAAACCGCCGGTGGCCGAGCACGCGATGTACATTACCATCAATGACATCCTGCTGAACGAAGACACCGACCACGAAAGCCGGCAGCCGTACGAAGTGTTCATCAACTCCAAATCCATGGAACACTTCCAGTGGGTTATCGCCCTCACCCGCGTAATCTCTGCGGTATTCCGCAAAGGTGGCGACGTAACCTTCCTGGTGGAAGAGCTGCGCAGCGTGTACGACCCCAACGGCGGCTACTTCAAGAAAGGTGGCGTGTTTATGCCATCACTGGTTGCCGAAATCGGCGCCGTGATCGAGAAGCACCTGAAGGCCATTGGCTTGCTGGAAAGCGACGAGCTGAGCGAAACCACCAAGCGCATTCTCGCCGAGAAACGCGCCGAGTTCGAAGCCAGCCAGAACAAAGCCACCAACGACGACAGCGGCAGCGACTACCCCGCCAACGCCACCATGTGCGGCAAATGCAGCACCAAAGCGGTGATTGTGATGGACGGCTGCGCCACCTGCCTGTCTTGCGGCGACAGCAAGTGCGGTTGAGGTGATTGACCGCTGAGTGATGAAAAGGCCTGGTTGCGGAAGCTGCCGGGCCTTTTTGTTGGGGGAAATTTTGTGGTGCGTCGTTATTGGTGAGAATGCAGCTGCGTTGATATTACTAAGTTGGATCTGGCTTGTTTCTTTTTTGGGTTTGTAGTTACATGATCTTTCGTATTTTTTGGCATCGGTGGTGAGTGTGTTTGTATTATCGATGCGGGATAATGAAGCGATCAGATGATCGCAATAGTGAACTGCTATCTAATGCGCTGTTATGCTCAGGGAGTTATTTAAGAATGGACGCAAAAACATCGATACTGGCGATTCTTGATTCTACAGTCCAAGGAGCGCTATGGGCGGTGCTCTGTTTTGCGATAATCCAGAATTTCAAGCTGGAAGAGATTTGGTACTTAATCTGTGCTCTCGTATTGGCGGTCGAGCTCGGCCTTCTGGCACTCCATCAAAAATATACTTTCCCTGGCATTATTTCGTATCTCGGTTATGAGCCCAATGAAAGGCTCGATGCAATGAAAAAATTCAACATTGGCGATCACGCCATTAATGTTGCGGTCATGTTCGTGATTGTGTATGCCAGTCTCAAAGCATAACAAGGTGCATCAATACGCGGCCGATGGCCGCCGGACGCCCTTTCATTGCGGCTGCGCCTCCATTACAAGTGCGCATTTGTGAGCTGGCGTTGTGAGGACATGAGGAGTTCTAGTGGCAGATGTGATTTCCTTTCTTAATCAGAATTCCGGTGCGCTTACTGTATTGTTTACTGCAGTGGTCACCCTGGCGACTGTTGTGTATGCGGCGCTTACAGCAGTTTTAGTAATTGAGACTCGAAAACTTCGACTAGTGCAAACAGAGCCAAGAATTGAAATTACCGTCGACTCACTAGATTTTTCTGTACATATAGTTCGGCTCTGCATTCGGAATATTGGCGAGGCTCCTGCCAAAAACGTCACCTTTGAGCCTTTACTCCTTGAAGGCGGTGAGGTCGGTCAGAGTCTAATGTCAGAGTTTCTGACGCCAAACTTCTTCCATACAGGGCTTCGTTATTTCGGTCCCCGGCAGTTTCGATATTCAGGCTACACTCAGACAAATGTAGATTTTGAAGCAAAAGCTGGTTCTGTCATCTGCTTTAAGATTGCGTACGAGAGCGTCACAGGGAAAAAGTATACAGACGAAGTTGTCGTTGATATGGCAGAGATTAGAGGTCGCTATCAGCTCGGGAAACCCAACCTATATTCGATTGCCCAGAGCATGGAAAAGATTCAGGGAGATCTACACCATGTCGTGACTGGGTTTAAGCGAATCAAGGTGGATAACTATGACACGAAAGATCGTGAAGAAGAGGCGCGTGATAAAAAAGAGTGGATGCGCGAGGCTGCGGAGAAACTCAAGCCTCACAACAAGTAAGTGAAGCGGATGGACTTCACCCACTTCAGTGGACACGCATCGATAACTCTGTGGACTTACCCCGGTGCAGTGGACACTCCTAGCCTATGATTGAAGCGTTGAGGCTGTAGAAAAACCCCGAAATCCGCCGGTGTTTTGATAGGATCAGGCAAACGGACAAGGAGTGGTCAGATGCCCCGCTTCAAGCATTACAACTACGACCAGGACACTATGGTCGTCATCAACTACCAAGAACAGCTACAGCCCGGCACCTTTGAACACGCGGTGCACTATTTGATCGAGCACAAGCTGGACCTGTCGGTGTTTCACGCCAAGTATCGCAACGAAGACACCGGCCGCCTGGCCTATGATCCGGCCATCCTCCTGAAGATCATTCTTTTCGCCTATTCGAAAGGCATCACCTCCAGCCGCGAGATGCAGTGGTGCTGCGAGACCAACATCATCTTCAAGGCGCTGTCCTGCGATACCGTTCCGCATTTCACCACCTTGGCCAAGTTCGTCAGCAGCCACGCGGATGAGATCGAAGAGCTGTTCGAGCAGGTACTTTTGGTGTGCCACGAGCAGGGCCTATTGGGTAACGAACTCTTCGCCATCGACGGCTGCAAGATGTCGTCGAATGCAGCGAAGGAATGGTCCGGCACCTTCAAATAGCTGGAAGAGAAACGTGCCAAGTTGCGACGGCTGGTTCGCCATCACCTCAAAGCCCATTACGAGCGGGACGAGGCAGATACCGAAGCCGAACTGGACCGCGACATCCGCCGAGCGAAGACCATTCTGTCGTTGGATGAGGCTGCTCAGGGCTACAATGGGGTCGCCACGGTGGATAAGAAACACCAGATCATCATCGATGCCCAGGCCTTTGGCGAGGGCCAGGAACACCACACCCTGCAACCGGTGTTGGAAGCCGTCGAAGCCCGTTTCAAGAAACTGGGTATCGCTGACAACATCTACCAGTCTGGTGCAATTGTCACTGCCGACCGACAAGTGTCGTTCACCATTGAGAATAAGCACCTGCCGAACTACACGGACTGGATGAAGCACCGCGTCGGCAGCCCACAGGGCAAAGAGATATACAGCCACCGAATGTCGGTGGTGGAGCCGGTGTTCGGCAACATCGGTACGAACAAGCGGCTGAATCGCTTCAGCTTGCAAGGCAAGAAGAAGGTGCAAGGCCAATGGCAGCTATACTGCCTCGTACACAATATAGAGAAGTTGGCGAATTACGGGCGGTTAGCAGCGTGATGCCGGGATCAGACGGTTACAAATGTGTCTTCTGGATGCCAGCTATGCCGGCACTGACACGGTAACAAGACCTAAACTTATGACTGAACATCGGAACGATGATAATCGGCTTACTGATGGCCGCTACGAAAATTTTAGGAACCCAGTGCTGGGGACCGCTCGGAATCGGTTTTTTCTATAGCCTCGTTAAATGGAGCAATAATAGTGAAACGTCCACCAGTTGTGATTTTTTCGATGTTACTATTCGGCCTTCTCGCAATATTGGGGGTAGTGTCTGCAGTGAAATTGTTGCCTCTGGGCATCGGCGAGTTTGTTGCTGGCTCCACCATTCCAATATTTTTCGCCGTTTGCTTCTTTGGTGTTTTATTAAGAAAGGGGTGGGTAAGGATCTTTGGGGCTGCCACTATCTCACTTAATGCTCTCATTACGGCTTTTGTAGCAGGCTATTTTTCGAGCGAGATCACTCTGCATACCACAATGGTAGTTGCAGCAATAGTTCTGCTTGAACTCTTGTGGGCATGCTGGCTTGGTATGGGAAAAGCGTCGAAAGATTACTTTCATGGCAGTGTAAATGTTTAACATAGTGTTTTACGTCGCCCCGTAATGTTGGTTCTCAAAAGGCGCGAATTTTTTAAAGTGAAAATGGGATGAAAGCATGAATCTTAAGTATTTTTTTATAGTTGGATTTGTATTCTTAATTTCATCGTGTGCAAGTCGTCCAGATTTGCAAGAGCTTACAGGTGAATGGAAAGTTTGGGCCACTGAAGACGAAAGATTTGTTGGGTTATATTGCTTCCAAAATGGCCAGTACACTATTAGCTTCGCTGGACATTCAATGACTCATGATGTCAATACATTTAAAAAATTATCCAGTAAAGAATATATATTTGAGTATGACGTTAAGGGCAGGATTATTGAGAAAAAAATAACGCTATCTGAAGGCAAAAAGAAATTAGTGGAAACTATTGTCTCTATAGACTCAAAAACCGTTGATCCAGACTCGCCGTATGCTGCCACGACTACGGGCGTATTTCTGAGTAAAAGTTGTGGATAACGAATGTCTCGAACAATCGTCAGGTTCTTCAAGGCTTTAACCCGGCCTAGCACGGCGACGACTTTTTCGTTGCGGCTTCGCCTCCACCACAAAGCCGCGCGTGTTGAGCGGCGTTAAAACTACATGGGTTAAATATGGCAAGTTTTCCGAAAATAGTTGACCGTGGAATTCATAGGTTGGTAACGAATACTCTTTCATTCGGGAAGTTGGTACCTTCCAACCATGATCTGGCATTTTATCGCAGGCCCAACGAAACTTATAAAGTAGTTGATTTACTGGAAAGAGAGTTGAGCCTCGACTTAGATGATGATCTGATAAAAAAGATAGATTCCATAGTTTCGAAGCCTATGATGTTAAGGTTTAGTTCTGATAGTAATTCAGCGGAAGATTTTTTTTGGGGAAATAAAGCTACTAACAACCTTGTCCTTAAAAAAGTTTTATCAGCATTGGCATTTGGAGAGCTTGAGTTCTGGGAGCGCGACTTGCCTCAAAACTCTCACGAGGAAAGGCTTACAGGGCATATTTTAAGTAAGATTTTCTCCTCAGTTCGCTTCTGTTCAGAATCCATTTCTGATTACTCAAAAGAAGTCTTCAAAAATGAACTACCTATAGAGGTTTCCTATCACGATTTGTCGAAAAACAACAGAGAAAAAGTAACTGGTAGTGATTTTGGAGTTATATTACACACAAATTTTCCCGATCAAGAAGAATCAGTAATGGGAGTGGCAATTCAAGCCAAGAAGCTAAAAGATAATTTATCATACCTGCCGATTGCTCAGGCAGATGCTCAACTAAAGTTCGCTGGGACTGACGGAGCTTATTGTTGTTTTTACGATGTGGCTGATACGGGAGAGCGTCTTCCTCCCGCTGTTTTACGGAGCGAACCAATTGTTGGCCAATGTGAAACAACTAAAAACGACTATAAAGTGCAAAGAGAAATGGTGTCATCCTCAGGGTTGCCTTTGTCTTTGTTTCTTATATGGGTTCTAGAGGGCAAGTGCCCTTCTAAAAAGTTTGACAATATTAGGCAAGCTGCCAACTTTATGGTTACCGGTGATGAAAGTGTTGAGAATTACCCAGGGCCGTCGAGAGTGCTCACTATTTCAATAGGAGGGATGAGCTTTCGGCAAGAGTTGGATGATCTTAAGAATCTTTTTACAACTCGTGAGACAGGAAGTCCAGACTAAACAATTTTAAAGAACACATTAACGGGACCGTGGACTTCCCCGTGCACCATCGTAAAAAGGGGCGAGTTTTTTTCTACAGCCTCGTTAGGCAAAGACATTCAGAGCCTGCCAACAACCTGCAACCCGAGGAAAATTTGCAACATGGAAATACAATGTAGATGTGGAAAATTCCGAGCCAAACTCAAAGCCTTCCCCAACAACACACCGGGGCGCTTGGTTTGTTATTGCGATGATTGCCAGTCTTATCTGCATCACCTCAAACGTGATGACCTACTTGACGCCAATGGTGGCACAGAGGTAATTCCCGCATATCCCGCTGACGTTAAAATTCTCAGCGGATTGGAGCACTTAAAATGCACGCGGTTGTCGCCTGACGGAATATTTCGCTTTTCCACTTCGTGCTGCAACACGCCCATTGTCAATACCCATCCCCAAGAGCCGTGGGCGGGTTTTCTGCGCTGCGTGTACACTACAGGAGTCGATAAAACGCTGGGGCCAGTTCGCAGTCGCATCATGGGTCGCTACGCAAAAGGAACACCGCCCGCTGGCACACCCGAAAAATTCAACCTGCGAGCTTTTGTAACCGTAATGCCGTTCATGCTTAAAGGTAAATTGCTCAAAAAATCCAAGCCATCTCCATTCTTTGCTGAGGATGGCGTAACCCCTATCGTCGTCCCTCATATACTGAGTAAAGCGGAACGGAAGGCATCACTCTAATAACGGCCCTCTCTATCAGCCTAGTTGTCCAGTTGAAAGCCCCTCTAATTCCCAATCATCGGCGCAGACCACCATACCGGCTGAACCAATATTATAGGCATCAGGGCCAAAGCGATGCCCCAAAACACCACAGCCTTTGCCCTCCCCCGCTGATAGTAATATGACGCAGCCCATAACAGTGCACTGACAACCAAAACAATCAGGTATAAAAATACTGCGTAAACCCCGACACCCTCCCCAGCCACAATGAACCGGCTGAAGATATAAAAGATCCACGCTTGCACGGTCGTAATCAGCAGTAACGCCGCCGGATACAGAGCTTTACGCAGCAACAATGCATTCATTACCGCACTCCCAACCGGTAGAGTTCCTCGGCAAGTTTGCGCCGTCGTTCATTTCCAGCTTCAGAGGGTTCAGCGTAATAGAAATGCCCCTCTGAATGCGGCATCTGGCTCGCAAGTAACGGCAATTCCATGAAAAGCTCGATTACGCTCATTCCGGCGTAAATTGGGTCTCCATGTTCATCGAGATCAATAACAACTACTTTGCGAATGTCCGTAATGTCTCTCAGCATTTCCAGGAACGCATGGCTAATCGGGCTGCCAATCAGGACAAGGTGATCAACAACCGTGCCTTGCCTCGCGTATTTGGCGGCAAGCTGCGCTGCCACCACTGAACCGTAGGAGTACCCTATCAAATTGAACTGACTAGTTGTCGGGTTTGAGGCAATGCGCAGCAACATGGGAAAGCGCGGGTCATAATCCCGGCCCAAAACTGACCCAACAGCTGCATCCATTGCAGTTCCGCCCGACCATTTATCTCGGTCTACATACATCGCACTGTCGATACCCGCTTCCCTCATTGCCTTGACCATCGGCCTGACATAGGCACCGTCCATACCTGCTCCGGGGAAGAAGTATGTACCTGAGATTTGCTCGCCCGGCTGAGTACAGCACTCGCCTTTCAGCGGCCCATAGTTCTGAGTACGATCATCTGTTGTTACTTCAGCATTAAGTTCTTCATTACCATCAGAGGTATCGCCAACGCCATCAGACCGTCTCGCCGCATTAAGCTGAGCAATGTCGCCCTGACCGGTCGCCTTCCCCATCGATTCAGTGTGGGATTCCGTATTCTGCTGCTCTATCACACCGCTGTTAGCATTTTTTTGGCTTGGCTCCATCGCAGTCGGAGAGATTGCCGCCCGTTTGCCCTGAGCTTTCAAAGGGGTTGGAGAGACGCCAGAAAACGGTGCTGGCGTATAGGTATCGCCGATCACAACACTACCACTGCCAATCGTAATCCCACCGCATGTAATGGCTCCACCCGTCACCGCAGCAGGAATTCCATTTATCAGCACTGTTGAAGACCCCGAGGCAATGGCCCGTGGGTGAGGAGAGTGTTTCGGTTTGGAGTGCGGAGCAAGTGGATCTCCAACCCTGGCCACGGGTTTTCCATCTACAATTACGTTCGGGGAACCCGCAATAACCGGGGTTGGCGGAAACCCCTGATGATCTGTTCCTTGATCACCTAGCAGTACAATTTTTTTGCCACTCATGCCACTCTCCTTGGCTAGCTATCCTGTTGTCCATCACTTGGTTGCCGTCCGGCAATAGATAGGTCTAGACAATAGAAGAATTTTATCGGGTTTTCGAGCATTAAGGGCTAGTTTCTCTCACTTATCACGTGCGGGTTGCCCCAATCGAGAACAAACGCCGGCCCCACGAGACTGCACAGGGAGAAATCAGTGCCATTGTTTGAAACAGAGAGATTGCTTGCAAGGAAGCTATCCCACCAAGACGTTCCGGTGCTCACCTCAATGCTCAGCGACCCGGAGGTTATGAAGTTTTCCGTTCGTGGAATTTGCGACGAAGAAGCTACCCGAAAGTTCGTTGATTGGTGCCTTGAGTGTTACGCTTCTCATGGAATCGGGCCATGGGGTTTGTATGAGAAAGAATCAGGCGAATTTATAGGCTTCTGTGGCGTTGGGCCGGAGTTGGTTGGCGAGGTTGAAGAACTCAATCTGGGTTATCGCCTGGCGCGCAGGTTCTGGCATCACGGGTATGCGACAGAAGCTGTCAAAGGTGTTCTCCAGTATGCTTTCCAGCAAAGACACTGTGCGTCAGTCATTGTTATTATCGAGCCGGAGCATACAGCCTCCGTTAGGGTGACGGAGAAGGTTGGGTTCGGAGACTACGCGCTTCTAGAGTTTCATAAGAGCCTGTAAATAAATCTGTGTAACTGCCCATCCCATTACAGGTGGCCGTCCAGGCGGTCACCGAACTCGATAATAAAGCGATTCAATGCCGGCT
>NZ_JBEPPY010000013.1:0-130365 GCF_040547575.1 Marinobacter sp. MBR-99
CCGCTCGCCAACGCCGTGTCCGTCACCTGTGCCTGGTTCGCATTGAAGTTTGGCCCTTCGACGTTCGGTGTGTTCGATGCCTTTGCCGATGAGGCAGGTCGCCAGGCACATCTGAACGGCCAGATCGCCGCGGCCTTGATGGCCAACGCCGCGACCTTGCTCAGTTCTCCGCCCAATATCGAGAAGGTCGAACTGCTTGCAGCCAAACTGCCTGCATGACAACCCGGCCTTGACTCAATCAGGTCACGCTGCGTAGGGCCACACGGCCCTACGCAGCCCCCCTCGATTGCCGGGGGGATGTTCGGCGACAATTAGGATGACCAGTTGGCGACAATTCTCTTGGCAGCCAGCCTTCTGATTTTAACAAGGTCGATAATACTGATGCCTGTAGTTGCCCCAACTAAACTGAGCACCATCTTGCCAGTTCAGCCCGGTATTCCCCGGTGGCATTTCAGACTCTTGTGCGGGTGGCTGCGATTATAATCTCAGATCCATTTCGGCAATCTGGCCATCACTGTGGCTGGATCAGGAAGGTCGTACAGGTATACATCGCCCCGCTTAAACGCCTTCACAAAAGCCTCCGCTATGCCGTTACTATGAGGGCTTCGCGCGGGTGTGATATACACCACAAAACCCAGAGCGGATGCGAAGACTCGCGTTTCTTTGGCAATGTAGCAGTTGCCATTATCCGTCAGCCATTCCAGAGATTGTGGCACCCACTTCGACTAGCCGAACCGGTATTTCGGGCTTTCCCGCAGTACTCCTGTTACCTGCTTCCAACTTTTAATTCATTATGATCTTAGTAATGTTCATCACCAGAGATAGGTTCCGGAGGCGTCCTTAAAGTACGTGGCGACGTAACTCTGACGTCACTCATCGATACCGGCTGTCATGAAATACTGATTAACCTTCGGAAGTGGCAAAGTCTCTGGATTGCCGTGACGGCGCCAACTTTCGACGCATGTTCAAACGCTGGACAGGATTGACTCCTGCAGAGTATCGGTCGCGTTTCAGTTTTGGTACCAATGCGTGACAACATTTGAAAGGGGGGAATATATGAGATTTCTCCTTGCCTATAGTGCGAGTGAGGCTATTACTTGCTTGAAAAAAAACACGCGCGAAAAGCTCATCGCATAGAGTTTTCATCAAAGTGGTACAAGATCATTGCGCATAGAGCAGAGGATATAACAAGACTGCACACATTCCGATTTCTTGGGTAGCATGCATCTTAGTATTACTGTTGAGGTGTGTGAATGAAAAATTGGTTGTTTCTTAGTGTTGCAATTATTGCTGAAGTGGTGGCAACTTCAAGTTTGAAAGCAAGCGAAGGATTTACAAAGTTATGGCCTAGTTTGATTGTGCTTTTAGGATACGCCATTGCTTTCTATTTTCTTTCTCTCACCTTAAAAGCTATTCCGGTTGGCATTGCTTATGCAGTATGGGCTGGTTTAGGAATAGTACTGATTTCTTTAGCCGGCTGGTTAATCTTTGGTCAGAAGTTAGACGTGGCAAGCGTTTTGGGTATGGCGTTTATCGTTACTGGGGTTGTAGTGATCAACGTTTTTTCTAAAGTCAGTGTTCATTAAGCATTTAACAAACGGCTGTTGTCGCCCTTGCTGGCCTGGGGCGGTCTTTATTATGTTTGCGGATTTTGCTCGTCTGTTCAAGAGGTCATGGTAACGAGATAGGTTGCAGGGGCGGCGAGAAACTGTGCCCAAACCCTCTAGAGGGGCAAGTATGGCAAAGGTCACGAAAAAGATCGGAAGCTAATCTGTGAAAAAGTGCTGGGCACTGTCAGGGCACCATTTGGGCACAAGCCCAAAAAAAGGACCTGCGTTTTCACGCAAGTCCTTGATATTCATGGCGCGCCCGAGAGGATTCGAACCTCTGACCTCTGCCTCCGGAGGGCAGCGCTCTATCCAGCTGAGCTACGGGCGCATTCGAAACTGCGGATTGCTCGTCAATTTCGAGTGCGCAATCTTACGTGCGCCGGGGGCGTCTGTCCAGCCCCTTGCGGCAACTCTGTTTTCATACCTTTGGCAGTTTCTGTTCCGGGGTGATGCTGACCAGATCGGTGTCATTGCTGAAGGTGACTTCGCCGTCCTGCATCGACACCTGAAAGGTCATGGAGCGTTCCACCAGGCGGGCCAGCGCTGCGGTGTTTTCGGCGGGAAGGTCGACGATGGTCAGGTTGCCAAATCGTTCCAGCTTGTTATGGTGTTTCTCCCACCACACCGGCACGGCGCGGCCGCCATAGGTATACAGAATGACCTGCTGGGACCGGTTGCAGGCTTTGCGAACCCGGTCTTCGTCTGGCAGGCCCAGCTCTACCCAGAGTTCGATGTCGTCGGTCAGGGATTTCTGCCACAGCTCCGGTTCGTCATCGGTGCTCAGGCCTTTGGTAAACTCCAGCGTATCTGTGGAGTTCAGGGCAAAGGCCAGCAGCCGGATCATCATTCGCTCGTCGGTTTCTGACGGGTGGCGGGCGATGGTCAGGTGGTGGTCGGCGTAGTAATGCCGGTCCATATCCGCGATATGGAGTGTGGCTTTGAAGATAGTGGCTTTCAGTGCCATTGAGCGTCCTGTGTTTTGGGTGGCAGGGCAATAGTGTAGAGCAATTTTGACTTGGCAGGGCATAGCGGCATGGTGGTGTTGCGGGGTTTTCTGGTTCTGGTGGTGTTTTTTCTGCTGGGTGAGGCGGTGCGGGTACTGGTGGGGCTGCCCATCAGCGGCGGTGTCCTGGGTATGGTGATGGCAACGTTTACCCTGATGCTTCGCGGTCGGGTAACCGACGAGCTGGCGGCAGCCAGCCAGGGGCTGATATCGGTTCTGGTGTTACTGATCACGCCCGGTGTTGTTGGTGTGTTCTTTATTGCTGATCAGTTTGCCGGGCACTGGACAGCCGTGGTGGTGGCGTTGGTCGTAGGCACATTGTTGAGTGTATTCACCACGTTGCTGTTGATGAAGAAACTGACGACAGAGCAAGCCCGAGGTGATCAACATGACTGATCAACCGGGCGGATTCAACGCTTTGCTGGCGGCCTGGACGGCTGGCCCCATGTTGTCTATCGGTCTTACCCTGGGCGCCTTTATCGTGGCCCAGTGGCTGTTTGCCAGGCTGCGGCGCCCGTTGTGGTTGCCGCCGGTGATGATTGCGGCGCTGTTGCTGGCGGCGGTGGTTGCCGCCAGTGGCCTGGGCTTTGAACGTTACGAGGCGGGTGCGCGTTGGCTAACGGTGCTGCTGGGGCCGGCAACGGTTGCGCTTGGCATTCCCCTGTATCAACAGATGCATCACATCCGGGCGCTGTGGCGGCCGATTATGGTGACGCTGCCCCTGGCCGCAAGCCTGGCGGCGTTCTATGCCCTGGCTATTGCCTGGTTGATGGGAGCGGCGCCCATGGTTCTGGCATCGCTGGCGCCCAAGTCGGTTACCGCACCCATTGCCATGGGTATCACTGAGGAGTTGGGCGGGTCGGTGTCGCTCACACTGGGCGGGCTGCTGATCACCGGTGTGCTGGCCTCTCTGTTCGTGGACTGGTGCGCCCGCTGGCTTCGGATTACCGACGACCGCATCATCGGTTTTGCCCTTGGCCTAAATGGTCACGCCATTGGCACGGCCCGTGCGTTTGAGATCAGTCATACTGCTGGCGCCTTTGCTTCTCTGGGGATGGGGCTGACGGGCGTATTCACGGCGTTGTTCCTGCCGCTGGCCTTCTGGATGATCTGATACATTTATTAGCAAAAAGTTAAGTACAAATGGTTGCAATTCTCGTTTGTAATGACAATAATTATCACTAACGTTTTTCAGTTGGTGAGTGTCTCCTATGTATGTATGCCTGTGTGTCGGGGTAACAGACAGAGAAATCCGCGAAGCGGCAGATAACGGTATCAGCTCCATGCGTCAGTTGGGCAAGGAGTTGGGTGTTGGTCGCCAGTGTGGTCGTTGCGCCTGTACGGCCCGGGAAATCCTGAAAGAAGCACGTTCTCCTGACTACCTGACCCTTGCCAACATGCTGGCCCAGCCCGCCTGACACTGGCGGGCGCCAGACTCCTCATCTCGGGGCGCGAAACCCTCCTAAAAACGCCACAGACATTTTTTATCGGCTACAAACCGGCTATCCTGACTAGCTGACAACTCAGCAAATCAAAGGACTCCGGCTATGAAAGGCGATAAAAAGGTCATTCAGTTCCTGAATAAAGTGCTCGCCAACGAGCTGACGGCGATCAACCAGTACTTTCTGCACTCGCGCATGTACAAGGACTGGGGTATTACCAAGCTGGCGGCCAAGGAATATGAAGAATCCATCGATGAAATGAAACACGCCGATCAGCTGATCGAGCGCATTCTGTTCCTCGAAGGCCTGCCCAACCTGCAAGACCTGAATAAGCTGCTGATCGGCGAAAACGTCCAGGAAATGATCGAGTGCGATCTGAAACTCGAGCACATTGCCCACACCGATCTGAAAGAAGCCATCCTCTATTGCGAGCAGGTGCAGGACTTTACCAGCCGTGAACTGTTCCGCAGCATCCTCGATAGCGAAGAAGAGCACATCGACTGGCTGGAAACCCAACTGGAAATGATTTCGCAGATGGGTATCCAGAATTACATTCAGCTTCAATCTTCTGCAGCGGAGTAAGCACTGACAATGGACCTGTCCTGTTTCAAGGCCTACGACCTTCGCGGTCGGGTGCCGGACCAGCTTAACCCCACGCTGGCTGAAAAGATTGGCCGGGCCTACGTGGCCATTACCGGCGCAAAAAAAGTCATCGTGGGTTACGACATCCGGCTCTCGAGCCCGGAAATCACAGAAGCCTTGAGCTCCGGCCTGATGGCCGCCGGCGCGGATGTATATGACATCGGCCTGTGTGGCACCGAGCAGGTGTATTTTGCCACCAGCCACTACGGCATGGACGGCGGCATCATGGTGACTGCCAGCCATAACCCGAAAGACCACAACGGCATGAAAATGGTTGGCCCCCAGTCACGGCCGATCAGCTCCGACAACGGCCTGAACGACATTCGGGATCGGGTTCTGGAGCCCTTCGCCAATGCGCCGGAGCAGGGCCGTTACGAGACGCTAGAAGTGATGAGTGCCTACGTAGACCACCTGCTGGGCTACATCGATGCGGCCAGCCTCAAGCCCATGACCATTGTCTGCAACGCCGGCAACGGTGGTGCCGGCCTGGTAATTGACGAGCTGGAACAGCACCTGCCATTCGAATTCGTGAAAGTGCACCACCAGCCGAATGGCCATTTCCCCAACGGCGTACCCAATCCGATCCTGCCGGAGAACCGCACCGCCACCGCAGATGCCGTGATCGAACACGGTGCCGCCATGGGCATCGCCTGGGATGGCGACTACGACCGCTGCTTCTTCTTCGACGAAAATGGCCGGTTCATAGAGGGTTATTACGTGGTGGGCTTGCTGGCTGACCAGTTCCTGCGCAAAACCGGCGGTGGCAAAGTCATCCACGACCCCCGCCTCACCTGGAACACCCTGGACCTGGTCAAAGCCGCCGGCGGCGAAGCCATCGAAAGCAAAACCGGCCACGCCTTTATCAAGCAGAGAATGCGCGACGAAGACGCCGTCTACGGCGGCGAAATGAGCGCCCACCACTACTTCCGTGACTTCGCCTACTGCGACAGCGGCATGATCCCCTGGCTACTGATCGCCGAACGCCTGTGCCAGTCCGGCCAAACTCTGTCGTCCCTGATCGACGCCAGAATCGAAGCCTACCCGGCCAGCGGCGAAATCAACCGCACCATCAACGATCCCCCCAAGGTCATCGCCGCCATCGAAGCCAAATACTCCGCGGGAGCCAAGAGCGTCAGCTTCGTAGATGGCCTGAGCGTAGAATTCGACAACTGGCGCTTCAACCTCCGGATGTCCAACACCGAACCGGTGGTTCGCCTGAACGTGGAATCCAGGGCAGACAAAGCGTTGATGGAGGCGAAAACGGAAGACTTACTGCAGGAAATGGACAGACTGAACAAGAATTAAGACTGTGAGTTGAAACCACGGATGGGCTTCGGGATCGGGGTAAGGGGGAGGGCTTCCAAAACTATCAGGAAAGCCACGGTTTCCGTTTTGGAAGCCCTCCCCCTTACCCCGGTCTTGAACTATATTTACTACAGCCAGTTATTCAGCATAATACCCACCCCAAAGCGCTCAATACGCTCATTATAATCAATCAAACTCTCCCCATACCCGCTGTAGTACTGGAAAAAGCCCTTCAACGTATCCCCCATCGGGAAACTGTACCCAAACTCAACCGACGTCCGATTGGTAGACCGCATATTATTCAAAAGCTTCAGCGAGAACGTCCGGTCCTCTGTCAGCTTATAGACGGCATGGTAACTGCCATACCCCAGATATTTCTCGATATCCGAGTTGTCGTCATCGCTGCTGCTCTCCGGCAGCCGGTACCAGGGGTTTGCCATAAACAGCCAGCGGTCATAGCTGTAAGCCAGCCCGCCCTTTATCCTGTTCCAGCTTCGTGAACGGGGGTCTGATTGACCATTTGACTGGTGATTGAGCCCGATAGAGACACCACTTAGGGTTCCTGGCCCCACCTTCCAATCCAGTCGCTGCCGAAAGAAAATCTCAGGCTCGTAGTTGGTTTCCCGGAAAGGCGCGGATTCTTTGGTGTTATAAACCTGCCAGTAGGACTGCTGGGTGTAACCGAACCAGAAGGTTGTGCGATCATCAAAAATGCCGGTCAGCAACGGTATCTTGAAACTGATCTGGTATTTCGCTTCCTCCTGCTCCAGACCGTAGTCATAACCACCGGTGCCCAATCGCGGGCTGACGGGCCTTGGATTCGGGTCGTCTACGTAAGTAATCGGCAGGATATAGTTGGGCCGATGGGTAACAAAGCTGCCGGTGAATGAGAAGATTGCTTTTTCTGCGGTCAGATAATTATCAACCAAAGCTGCCATCACGCCGGCATCCGGATCATCCCCCAGGGCATCACCAACCATATCCTCGCGGGTGGCGTCATCTGCCACCAGTTCGGCAGCTTCCTCGTCGGCCTGTTCTAATGCCTCCTCGTCAGCCGCCTCTCTTGCTGCCCCCGGGTCGTTCTGGGCGTCGTAGCAGGCCAAGCGCTGTATGCCGTCTCGAATCAGGGCGCAGTTAACAGCGCTCTGATCGGATGGGGTACGCTCATCGGCCGGCGCAGCACTGCTTGTAGCCACCAAAATCATGGCCAGCACCTTGGCCGGCAAACCGCTGTGATTTCCTTTCATCGAATCCCCTCAATTGGTGGCGGTCAGGCTGAGCCAGGTATTGGCAATACTGTAAATCCAGATCCCCAGCAGGCTCAGGGCCAGCAGGAGGAAAATCAGCTTGTGCCGGGCGTTGCCTTCGTTGCTGGCAGACGCCACCCAGCGCAGGTACATCAGGCCGATAAAGCTCAGGAACACGCCGAGGCTGGCCACCGCCGGCACCAGAAGCCATGCGGCGCTTACCGGATGCTCGGCGGTGGACTGGTTGCCGAACCAGGCCATCGAAACCAGCAGAATTGCCAGGCTCGAAAACTCGACGATCAACAGCGGTTTGCGCAGGCGGTGGGGGTTGTTATCAGACATGCGACTCCCTGTTCTGGCCGGAATAATGTTAAACCACGCGGTTAGCAGGTATGGTAACCGGAATTCGCGTCAGTTCCGTTATAGCCTACGAAACTGTCACTAAAATGGTTGAAATCAAATTCTGTTTCTGGCCTTTGGTTTTTTTGCGGGGGCTCAATCGCTATAATGCTGCCACCGAAAGATTATAACGCTCAAATGCGAGGTGCATTGTGAAGATGAAGAGAGTCCTGGCTGTTGTTGTTCTGGGTTTTGGCCTGGCCGCTGGTGCTGCACTGGCAAGTGTTGAAGATGAGATCCGTAACCGCATCAAACCAGTGGGCGAAGTATGCCTGCAGGGTGAGGAGTGTGGTGAAGCAGCAGCTGCTCCGGCCGCCGCCAGCTCTGGCCCTCGCTCCGGTAGCGAAGTTTACGATGCAGCCTGTATGGCTTGCCACACCACCGGTGCCGCCGGTGCTCCGGTTATCGGCAACGCCGACCAGTGGGCGCCTCGCATTGACAAGGGCATGGATACTCTGATTGATCATGCCATTAACGGCTTCAACGCCATGCCGGCCAAAGGCGGCTGTGCCAGCTGCTCCGATGAGGAAATCGTTGCTGCTATTGAGCACATCATTGATGAGAGCCAGTAATTCGGCTTGAGAATGTTTGGATGAATAAAACAGCCCCTCATAAAGGGGCTGTTTTATTTTGTGCGGATCAGTGGTGGTCATCCTTGGGTAGTGGGTTTCTGGTTAGGCGCCCCCTGATCTCAGACTGAGCGCCCGAATCTGTAATGACGGGAATTCGCCAGAGTCCCTCCCCGTTTTCAACACCCAGGCGTGGATCCAGCCAGCCAAAGCTTGGCGTCGCAGACACCTTTACCCAGGAACTGTCCTTGTTGTGGCTGTTGACCATACCCGGTCTTGCCTCGCTCAGGCCGGGCCAGTCCGCGCTCGAACGGTTCGCCATCACACCTTCCGGGCCGAACCTCAGCAGCCCCTCGCCTTCTGTGTCCTCCACGGTAAGGACACTGCTCCCACGGTAAGACACCAGTATGCCCGGTTGCGGCGCATCCAGGATAACCGCAGACAGCCCGGGGATCGCTGCAGACTGGCTGATGCTCGCCTGCAGGATGTGCTCGGGCGCATTGTCTACCTCAACGGCTCCGTGCGCCAGCAAGGTTGAGGGCAAAGCTGAGCCTAGCAGTGCAAACACAGCGGCCTCAGCCAATGTCCGCGCCTTTTTCGTCATCTGCATGATCGCCTCCTTAGCCGGATACGCCAGGCAACAGCTCAAGCATGTCCTGGCCCAGCTGCGCCATGGTGGCATCGCCCTGGCACTGGAGCGCTTCGTTTACCACCGCAATTGGCGCAGAAACCGAGGGTACCCGCCCTTCCGGCGTGGATTTGCTGACGAACAACATATACTGCCCCGCAGGCACAACGCTCTGTTTCCCGGGCATTTCCAGTTGCAGGTTGCGGCCGTTGCGAGCCTTGACTGGCAGCTCAATCGCCCGCTGATCGCCATCAATCAGGTGAGTCATCACCGTTCTCCGGATCAGCAACACCTTGTCGATGTCCTGGGCCTGGTCCACCTGAATGGTAAAGCTATCGCCAACACTGAGCTGCTCGGGTGCAGACAGTATGGTGGGCCGATCATTACGCATGGCGTAGGGCGGTGTGTAGATCTCGAAGCTTGGGTCCCGGCCATCGTTCGGGGCCAGTCCGAAGTCTTCCAGGCTGATGTGAGACAAATACGCTGTGTTGATCGGAGCGTGCCCGCCAATCATGACCCGGCCATCGGCCATCAACACGGCGGTGTTGTGATAGGTGCGTGGGCGATGGCCGCTGGCCATTTCGGTCCAGGTTTCGGTCTCCGGATCAAACCGCTCAGCGGTCATGATGGCGCCTTCAAGCCCCGGCAAGACGACGCCGTCTCGGGTGCCACCACTGAATACCATCACGCTGCCGTCGGGCATCACCACATTGGTGCCATACCAGCGCGGCTGGTTCAGGGCGCCGGTCAGCCGCGATTCATAGCCAATCTGGTCGCCATTGGTTTCAATCCGGTCGATTCGGCTCTGATCGGTCGGCAGGTAGCCGCCGGGGCTGGTCAGCAGTGCATAGCTTGGCACGCCACCGGCAGTGAGCAGCTCAACGTCGTTGTACTCGCCGTTCTCGTTCGGCTTTAACGGCAGCATGGTCGAGGAGGTGGAGCCCCGCATACCGCCGCCGATGGCTTTAACCAACGTGTCGGTTGTCAGGAGCGAATCGTCCGGGCTGGTCAGCAGATCGGTGACTGAGCTGATCAACCCATCGGTGCTGGACAACAGGTCCTCGGTGAACAACTGGAGTTGCTCCGCCGTCAGGTTGGTCAGATTAAGCGTGCTGGCAAGCTGCCCCAACCCGATTTCATCCAGCCGCAACGGCAGACCGGCGTAGCCAATGTCGTTCCAGCGCTGGGTGTCAGGGTTAAAGGTTGCCACTATGTTCCAGAGTGCCTGGTCATAACCCTGGCCAAACGGATTGAAGGCCTGGCCGCCGGCATTGTAGAGCACGTGGCCGTTGGGCAGTAGGTGCAAGCGGGGGTACAAAGGCAGAGAACGATCAGCGGTGCTGGGATTCTGGCTCCATACGCCGGTGCAGGGGTTGAAGGTTTCCGTTTGCACCACGTTGCGGCCGGAGTTGATGGGCTCCTCGGGATAAACCGGCTTCAGCAGTTTGGTGACGCCACTGGCAACAAAGATTTTGCTGTCTGGCAGCGTGACCATGGAGGGATACCAGCGGCCGAAGTTCATGTCTCCCGTTTGTCGCCAGGTATTGGTGGTCGGATCAAAGATCCGGGAATTCTTGATGCCTTCCAGCTCAGCTACCCCCAGGGGTAAGCCATCAATGCCCGGCTCGGAATAATAGTCGGTGCCGCCCACGGCCATGACACTGCCATCCGCGAGCCCGATCACGTCAGAGCAGAACAGGGCGCCATCATTCCGGTTGGTGTTGTCGGCGGTGTCCAGCAAACCGTCCAGCGGCGTTCCGCCAAGCAACGTCTCACTGTCGTTGCCGTCCGGGTTGGCACCACCGCGTAGCGGAGAGGGTTTCAGCCAGTCGGGGCGATCGCCGTTACCCAGTGACAGCACCCGTGTCTGGTCGTTTACCGATACCTCGCCGAACTCTGCAACAATGGACAACTCAACGTTTTCGGTTCCCTCCAGCGCATTCAGGTAAAGAAGGCGGTCGTCGGGAAGCAGCGCCATGGTGCCGGCGGCCGGCTTACATTCCTGCAGACCGTCTTCGGTGGTGATGCACTTTTCGTCGGTTTCGACCACTTCCCCGTCTACCACGATGGTGGGCTCGGCGAACGGTGCGCTGAACACGCCGATAGGTGAGTAATTCTCCGGGATGGCCGGCAGCGGCCTGGGCGACGGCTGGGCCGCGTCTGCGACTGCTGGCGCCTCGGTGCTTGGGTTGGCGGTATCACCCGATTCAGCACCGTCACCGCCGCAGGCTGAAAGATAGGCGGCGCCCAACAAAATGGGGATACCCCTGTATAACCCAATTTTTGTTCGATTCATCGTATGCTCCCTTGTCTTGTATTTGTATGGCATGCGGTGGTCTATACGACCACTACTTACTCATACGGCGGGGAGCGGAAAAAGTTTCAAAAAATGTAAAATGTAATGTTGTCCGGCAATATTACTCGCGGAGATTGCCGAGCAGGGCGCTCAGAGTTGCCTTGCCTTTTTTCTGATTGGTCTCTTTGTCTTGATCGCCGAGGCCCTCCCACTTCACGTCGTCTTCTGGCAGCTCGTCCAGAAACCGGCTGGGAATGGTCTCCAGTTTCTCGCCGTACTGCTTGCGTGAGGCGGCATAGGTCAGTGCCAGGGTTTCCCTGGCCCGGGTGATACCCACATACATCAGGCGACGCTCTTCTTCGATGTTGCCCTCCTCAATGCTGGTACGGTGCGGCAGGATTTCCTCTTCCAGGCCCATGATGAAAACATGGGGGAACTCCAGGCCCTTGGAGGCGTGCAGAGTCAGCAATTGCACCTTGTCGCTGTCGTCTTCCTCCTCCCGCTGCTCCATCATGTCGCGCAGAATGAGTTTGGCGATGGCATCTTCTATGCCCAGTTCATCGGCGGTCCCCTTGCCGTCGTCCAGCATGCGTTGGATCGATTCCACCAGGTACCAGATGTTCTCCATTCGCCGTTCGGCCTGCTTCGGGCTGCCGGAATGCTGGTGTAGCCATTCCTCGTATTCAATGTCGGTGAACAGCTGCTTGATCACCGGTATCGGATCTTCCGAAAACAGCCGTTCGCAGGTTTTGTCCACCCAGTGGGCAAAGCGGCGCAGCCGGTCCAGGCCTTTCTCGGTGACATGGGTTTCCGCGCCCATATCGCCCAGTGCCTTGAACAGGCTGACGTTGCGAGCGCGGGCGTAGTGGCTCAGCTGTTCCAGGGTGCGCGGGCCAATCTCCCGGCGAGGCACGTTCACCACCCGCAGGAAGGCGGCATCGTCATCCGGGTTGATCATCAGGCGCAGGTACGACATCGCATCCTTGATCTCGTTCTTGGAGAAGAACGACTGCCCACCGGAAATCCGGTAGGGAATCTGATACGCCTGCAGTTTCATTTCCAGCAACCGGGCCTGGTGGTTGCCCCGGTAGAGTACGGCAAAGTCTTTGAAGTCGAGCCCGTTCTTCAGTTTCTGGTCCAGGATCTCCGTGACCACCCGTTCGGTTTCCGCGTCTTCGTTACGGCAACGGATGATGCGGATTTCCTCGCCAATCGTGTGGTCACTCCACAGGGCCTTCTCGAATACGTGGGGGTTGTTGGCAATCACCGTGTTGGCGCTGCGCAGGATACGACCGGTGGAACGGTAGTTCTGCTCCAGCTTGACGATCTTCAGGCTGGGAAAGTCTTCTTTGAGTTGTGCCAGGTTTTCCGGCCGAGCACCACGCCAGGCGTAGATGGACTGGTCGTCGTCGCCCACCACGGTGAACGCTGCCCGCTCTGCGACCAGTTGTTTGACCAGTTCGTACTGGCACACGTTGGTGTCCTGATATTCATCCACCAGCATGTAACGTATTTTCCGGCGCCATTTGGCCAGCACGTCCGGGGTGTCCCGGAACAACTGCACCGGCAGCAGGATCAGGTCGTCAAAATCCACCGCGTTGTAGGCTTTCAAATACTCGTTGTAGTGCTTGTAGACAATGGCTATGCGCTGCTCACGCTCGTCAGCCGCCTTGCTGTAGGCTTCCGACGGACTGCGCATGGCGTTCTTCCAGGACGAGATGGTCATCTGTACATCGTTCAGCTCGTCGCCGGCCTCGGCGCTGGCCTCCCGCATCATCAGGTCCTGCAGCAGAGCTTTGGCATCTTCGGCATCGAAGATCGAGAAACCGGGGTGGTAGCCTAAATGAGCGTGTTCCTCCCGAATGATGTTCAGTCCCAGGTTATGAAACGTGGACACGATCAGCCCCCGGGCCTTACCCCGGTCAACAATCCGGCTGACCCGTTCCTTCATTTCCCGGGCAGCCTTGTTGGTGAACGTCACTGCGGCAATATGTCGCCCGGGAATACCCAGTTCCTCAATCAGATAGGCAATCTTGCGGGTGATCACACTGGTTTTGCCACTACCCGCCCCGGCCAGCACCAGCAGAGGGCCTTCGGCGTAGCGAACCGCTTCGCGTTGTCTCGGGTTGAGCTTGTTCACAATGTAGAGACCAAATAGGGAACCATGGGGAGGTATTTAGCGTGGGGCTATTCTACACCAGCCAGACTTTCTGTACCTTGACGATCTATCAGCTATGCTTCCTAGAATGGACTCTGCTGTTGGCCGACACATGGATTTTGCTCGATGACACTGTCTCTGGACACCAGACCTGATCGTCTACGCCTGCTGGTGCTGACCCCGGAATACGCGGATTTTCTGTGGTTATCCGCGCTGCTGGACGACGATCCGGAAATCAGTCCGGACGCCATATGGTGCCCGGACCTGGTGGATTGTGATGATCTTATCCGCAACGCCAGTTTCGATGTCATTGTCTGGGACTGCATTTTTCACGGTGGTGACGAACAGGCCTTTCTGCAGTATCTGTCCGTATCCAGTGAAGACAAACCGGTGCTAGCGCTGAGCGCGGAACCCTGTAACGAGCGTGCAGGAGAGCTGCTGCGTGACGGTGCATCTGATTATCTGTGCCGGCAGACCCTGGATCGTTGGAACTTCCGTCGGGCGGTGAAGTATCTCTGGTATCGGGTGCAGCTGTCCGAGTCGGCCCACGGCCAGTTAGGCCGTGAGGTGGCAACCGGGTTTATCAATAGGGACCTGTTCTTCGATCGCCTGCAGCAGGCCCTGTTGCGGGCGGAGAGAGCTGGCCACCGGCTGGCACTACTGCACCTCAATGTCGATGATTTTCGCAGTATCAACGAATCCTTCGGTTATCAGAAAAGCGACCAGTTAATGTTCCGGCTAGCGGAGCGGCTGCGCCAGAAGATGCGCCGGGTGGATTCGCTGATGCGCATCGGCGGCGACGAGTTGGCGATTATTATCGAGAAGGTGGAAGACTCGCTCGATATTACCCAGATTATCCGTAAGGTGGTGGTTGCACTGGATGAGCCGCTGACGGTTGACGGCCAGATGATTGTGGTCAGCGCCAGCCTGGGCGTGGCCACCTATCCCGAGGCGGGCGACAGCCCCGAAGAACTGCTGAGGCGGGCCAACCGGGCCATGTTCGAGGCCAAACGGGACCCGGGTACCAGTTATCGGTTCTATGACCGGCAGTTACATATTTCTGCTGGCTACCAGCTCCGGCTGGAAGCGGATTTGCGCAACGCTTTACGCGGTAAAGAGCTGGAGCTCTACTATCAACCAAGAATCGATCTGGCGACCGAAGAGGTTCGTGGCGTCGAGTGTCTGCTGCGCTGGAATCATCCCAAACGAGGCCTGGTGGGGCCCGACGAGTTCATACCGGTGGCGGAGCGCAGTGGCCTGATTGTGCCCATTGGTTACTGGGTTATAGAGCAGGCCTGCAAGCGCCTGCAGGAAAGCGCCGAAATGGGCTTTCCCGGCCTGGTGTTTGCGGTCAATCTGTCGTTCCGTCAGTTCCACGACCGCAAGATGACCGAAACCATCTTCCGAATCATCTTCAACGCCAATGTCGACACCAGCCTGCTGGAGCTGGAGCTGACCGAAAGCGCCATGATGCACGATCCGGATTACGCCCAGCGATGCCTGCGGGAACTCAATCAGCTAGGCATCAGCTTTGCCCTGGATGACTTCGGTACCGGTTTTTCATCCCTGAGCAATCTGCAACACCTGCCCATTTCCCTGGTGAAAATAGACAAATCCTTCGTCCAGGAACTGGGGCAGTCGGCGGATGCCGAGCACATCATCCGGGCCATCATCAGCCTGGCCCACAGCCTGCAGATCAGCGTGGTGGCGGAGGGTGTTGAAACCGAAAGCCAGCTGGAATTCCTGCGCCAGCAGCACTGCGATGAGATCCAGGGCTATTACTTTGCCCGCCCCATGCCCTGGAATGACCTTGTACAATTCCTGAACCACCGTAACCAGTCCGCTTGCCTGCAGCAGTAAGCCGCTGTACCTTTGCGCATTAATTCCGAACGCGATAATACACAGAGGTTGCATGAACAGTATCTCCCGGCGCATTGCCGACGAACTCGGCGTACGCGAGCAACAGGTTAATGCCACCGTTGCCTTGCTGGATGAAGGGGCCACCGTTCCGTTTATTGCCCGTTACCGGAAAGAGGTAACCGGCTCGCTGGATGACAACCAGCTGCGAACCCTGGAAGAGCGTCTTCGTTACCTGCGCGAGCTGGAAGACCGCCGCGGCACCATCCTCAACAGCATTGATGAGCAGGGCAAGCTTACCAATGAGCTGCGCGCAGCCATCCAGGAGGCAGACACCAAGAACCGCCTGGAAGATCTGTACCTGCCCTACAAGCCCAAACGCCGCACCAAAGCCCAGATTGCCCGTGAAGCCGGGCTGGAACCCTTGGCTGATGCCCTGTTCGGCGACCCCACGCTGGAGCCGGAAGCCACCGCCGCCGGTTACCTGAACCCGGAAGCGGGCGTGGAAGACACCAAGGCCGCGCTGGAAGGCGCCCGCCACATCCTCATGGAGCGGTTTGCCGAAGACGCGGAGTTGCTGGGTTCGCTGCGTGACTTCATCTGGCAGGAAGGTCAGTTGAAAGTCACCGTAGTGGACGGCAAGGAGAACGAAGGCGCCAAGTTCCGGGATTATTTCGATCACGTGGAACCCCTGAAAAAGGTACCGTCACACCGGGCCCTGGCCATTCTGCGCGGACGTAACGAAGGCATACTGACCTACTCGCTGGTGGTGGGGGATGTTGAAGACGATCGCCGCCAGCCCCATCCTGCCGAGCAGCGCATTGCCGCCCGCTGGGGTATTCGGGATAACGGCCGGGCCGCCGACAAATGGCTGTCGGAAGTGGTGCGCTGGACCTGGCGGGTGAAGCTCTCTACCCAGATCGAAACCGACCTGATGTCTCAGGTAAGGGAAGCCGCTGAGGCCGAAGCCATCAACGTGTTCGCCGCCAATCTCAAAGACCTGTTATTGCTGGCCCCGGCCGGCCCTCGGCCAACCTTGGGCCTGGACCCCGGTTTGCGTACCGGCGTTAAAGTCGCGGTGATCGACGGCACCGGCCAGGTGGTGGACCACGGGGCCATCTTCCCCCATGCGCCCCAGAACAAATGGGAGCCATCCATTGCCCAGCTGGCGGCCTGGTGCCAGAAATACCAGATTGAGCTGGTCGCCATCGGCAACGGCACCGCGTCCCGGGAAACCGAGAAGCTGGTGGGCGACCTGTGCAAACGGTATCCGGAACTGAAGCTGGCCCGTATTGTGGTGAACGAATCCGGGGCGTCCATCTACTCCGCCTCGGAATTTGCCTCCAAAGAGCTGCCGGATCTGGACGTGACCATCCGTGGTGCGGTGTCCATCGCCCGCCGCCTGCAGGACCCACTGGCGGAACTGGTAAAGATCGAACCCAAGTCCATCGGGGTTGGCCAGTACCAGCATGACGTTTCCCAGGTGCAGCTGTCGCGCAGCCTGGATGCGGTGGTGGAAGACTGTGTAAACGGCGTTGGGGTCGACCTGAATACGGCTTCCGTGCCGCTGCTTACCCGGGTATCCGGCCTGAACCCGAGCATTGCCCAGAACATCGTCGATTTTCGCAACCAGAATGGCAAATTTGTCAGTCGCAAGCAGCTTTTGAAGGTCTCCCGCCTGGGTGAGCGCACCTTTGAGCAGGCGGCCGGCTTCCTGCGTATTGCTGGCGGCGACAACCCGCTGGACCGTTCCTCGGTGCACCCGGAAGCCTACGGTGTGGTTGAGGGCATCGCGAAGGGTAATGACCGCAAGGTGGAAGACATCATTGGCGACTCGGCGTTTCTGCGCAGCCTGAACCCTCAGGACTACGTTACCGAACAGTTTGGCCTGCCAACCATCAAAGACATCATCTCCGAACTGGAAAAGCCGGGCCGCGACCCGCGCCCCGAGTTCCGCTTTGCCAGCTTCGAGGAAGGGGTGGAAACCCTGAAGGACCTGAAGCCGGGTATGGTGCTGGAAGGCTCAGTAACTAACGTCACCAATTTCGGCGCCTTTGTTGACATCGGCGTGCATCAGGACGGCCTGGTGCACATCTCCGCCCTGTCTCATACTTTCGTAAAAGACCCGCGCGAAGTGGTCAAGGCCGGTGATATTGTTAAGGTCAAAGTGATGGAAGTGGACATTCCCCGTAAACGCATCGGGCTGTCCATGCGTATGGATGACCAGCCCGGGGCCGAGACCCAGGCCAAGCCAGCCCGGGGCGCCGACCGCAACGCAGGTCGCTCCGGTGGTCGCAAACCCCAGGGTGGTCAGGGCCAGGCGCAGGGCGCCATGGCGGGTGCGTTGGCGCAGGCGCTGGCCTCTGCCCGCAAGAACGGTCGTTAAATCACCTCATCGATTCAACGCGATTGCTCCTCACGAGGGGGCAATCGCGCCAACAGGAGCTCACCATGGCTGAATCCCGCCACTCCCTGTTTCACCAGTTTGCGGCCAGCGATTGGGACGGTTTTCTCAAAGGGGTCGAAAAAGAAGGCCTTCGCGTGGATGCCAATGGTTTCATTGCCCAGACACCGCACCCGGAGGCGCTGGGCTCGGCCCTGACCCATCCACGGATCACCACCGATTATTCCGAAGCCTTGCTGGAGCTGATCACCCCGGTTTTCAGCTCCACTGAGGCCATGCTGGCATCGCTGCGAGACACCCACCGGTTTGTTCAGCAGAATCTCGGTGACGAAGTGTTCTGGGCGGCCAGCATGCCCTGTGAGATTGATGGCGATCAGAGCATTCCCATCGCTGAATATGGCCGCTCCAACATTGGTCAGCTCAAGCATGTCTATCGGCAGGGGTTGGCTGTGCGTTACGGTCGCATCATGCAGAGTATTGCCGGGGCCCACTACAACCTGTCGTTACCCGACAGTTTCTGGAATAAATGGCAGCAACTGACCGGTAATCAGGATGCCCTGAAGGATTTCAAATCCGACCAGTATTTCTGGTTGATCCGCAATTTCCGCCGCCGAAGCTGGCTGTTAATGCTGTTGTTCGGTGCATCCCCAGCCCTGGACGCCAGTTTCGTTGCCGGCGTGAAGCATGACCTAAGCCGGTTTGACGAGAGAACCTGGTATGGCAAACACGCCACGTCGCTGAGGATGGGTGATCTGGGTTACCACAACAATGCCCAGGCCTCTCTCAACATCTGTTTCAACGAGCTGGACACTTACACCCGTACCCTGGATCAGGCTATCCATACCAATTGGCCGGCCTATGAAGCCATTGGCACCCGTCGTAACGACGAGTTTATCCAGATCAACACCAGCGTGTTGCAGATTGAGAACGAGTATTACAGCGCCGTTCGTCCCAAACGCACCACCGAGCGTGCTGAGAAGCCTATCCAGGCGCTGGATGCCCGTGGAGTGGAATACATCGAGGTACGTTGCCTGGATCTGGACCCATTCTCGCCGGTAGGGGTCAACCGGGCGCAGATCGATTTTCTGGATCTGTTCCTGCTTGACTGCCTGCTGACCGATTCTCCCCGCATCGGAGATGACGAATGTCAGCGGCTGGATGACAACTACAAAGATGTGGTGGCATCAGGCCGCTGGCAGGAGCTGGGGGTGTGCCAGGGTGGCCAGCGGGTGCCGGTGGGTAATGCTGCCCGTGAGTTGCTGAATCGCTTGCAGCCGCTGGCGGAGTTGCTGGACAGCTGGGGTCAGGACGAGACCTACCGTTCAGCCCTGGCTGCCCAGCGTGAAAAGTTGCAGGGGCAGGAATGGTCTGTGCCATCGGCCCGCGTACTGGCGTCGATGGAAGCCTCCGGGCTGGGTCACCGGGACTGGGTGCTGGCGTTGTCCCGGCAGCACCAGGAAACCCTCAGAAACGAAGCACTGGCTCCGGACGTGCTGGCGGATTACCAGCGCATGTCGCGGGAATCCCTGGCCGAACAGGAGGCCCAGGAACAGTCGGATAACCTTCCGTTTGCCACCTTCCTGGAAGAGTATCTGCGCTCGTGAGCCGTGGTTGAGTCACAACCCGAAAGGGACGTGACGCACAGAAACCACAGAAGGATTTGCCGGCTTCGTTACCTGCTGTTACTTTTGTTTACAACAGGTAAGGAGACGGCGCCATGGCAAGAGATATCAAGCTCGGATGGGATGTGGAAGCCCTCAACAAGGCGTATCGCCAGGGGTACATGGCGGGCTCCATGGGCATGGACAAAAACCGCTGCCCGTATCGGGGTGAGGTGATCATCGCCGCCTGGGAAGCGGGTTGGGATGATGCCGGCCAGGTGGCTGCGGAGCAGCCCTCCAGCGACGACCTGTTCTCCCGAATCGCCTGACCTACCGTTGCACCACGAATTCCGTAAACAGCACGCCGGTGATGCGCTCACCGGTTTTCTGTTCTTCCAGGGCGGTATTGATCCGCTGTGCGGCTTCCCCTCTTAACGCTTGCTGGCCCTGCTGAGTAGTGAGCTGGTCAACGTCCGTCTGCTCACCGAACAGCATCACCAGTTCGTGCCGCAATCGCGGCATATGGGCCTGTACGGCGGCTCTTGTTGTCTCCTGCGAGGCACGAAGGGTTACCGATGCCTTCAGGTAAATGACCTTGTTGCCGGGTTCGCCCACATGGGTCACAAATGCCGGCTCCATGGCGATGTAGTCGGTTACCCCCCGTTCCTCTGTCTCCTCCTCGGCCATGGCCGGCCAGGCGATCAGGGAAGCGATAGCGAGTAACAGCGTTAGGACGTATTTTCGGTGAAAGGTCATAGGCGCAATGTTCTTCATGGGTTAGGATTGGCAGCATCAGCTTACATGATGATTCCGGGGTGTTGATTTGACAAGCAGATGGGTGTTCGGCGTCGTTTTTCTTCTGTGCGCAGCTCTGTTGGCCGTGGCCTTTTACATGGAGCACGTCATGGGCCTGGAGCCTTGCCCGTTGTGCTGGTTGCAGCGTTTTGGCTTTATGGGCGCAGGGCTGGTAGCCCTGATTGCGTTTCTCCATGGTCCCGCCGGTTTTGGTAACCGGGTGTATGGCTTTTTTCTGGTGCTGACCGCCGGCACCGGGCTGGGCATTGCTGGTAGGCAGCTGTGGCTGCAAAGCCTGCCGGAAGATCAGGTGCCCGCCTGTGGGCCGTCGGTGGACTACATGCTTGAGGTGTTGCCCTGGTTTGAGGTGCTGCAGACGGCCCTGAAAGGCACCGGTGATTGCGCCGAAGTGGTCTGGCGCTTTCTCGGGTTGAGCATTCCTGGCTGGACAGCCGTGTTCTTCAGCTTGTTGGTGCTGGTTGGCCTGGTGATGATGTTCCGCCGGTATCGGCCGAAAAACTGGTTGCAGGGCTGAAACGGTTGCGGGCCACCATGGCCTTGGGGTAACTTGATTCAGTCATGACGACAATCAAGTGAACGGCCATTTATCAGGCAGACTGACTGAGGGGAGACAGACGTCATGTTGGAGAACTGCAGAAACGCCAGGGAGCGTTGGGGCGGAGTCAGCGAGCTGATCGACCGTTGGCTGAAAGAGCGCCAGGAGCTGTTGGTGCGCTACTGCGATCTGTCGACCGAGACCGATTTCTCCCAGACCGAGATGCTGCGAGACAAGTTTGTCCGCCTCTGTGAGGTGCTGGTCGACTATGTGTCTGCCGGGCACTTCGAAGTCTACGAACAGTTGATCCAGGAGGCCCGTGAGTTCAACGATGGCGGGCTGGAATTGGCGGCAAAAGTCTATCCCCGGATTGAACAGACGACTGGTGTGGCTCTCAACTTCAACGATCGTGTTGATGGTCGACTGCTGACCGAAGACGACGTCAGGGAACTGTTCACCGAGTTGTCAAAGCTGGGTGAGGTACTGGAAAGCCGGTTCGAGATGGAAGATTTCCTGATCGAGCATTTGCATAATGCCCATGCCGGGAAAATGGCCTCTGCCTGAATTCGGCAAGACAAAGCGCTTTTCAAAAAAACGGCCTGAACTCTCAGGCCGTTTTTTTATTGCTCGGATTTATTCGTTTTCCGGGTTAACTGCCAGCAGTTCCACATCAAAAATCAGGGTTTCGTTGGGGCCGATTGCCTGATTGCCGCCTGGGCCATAGGCCAGGTCCGCAGGAATGTAGAGCTTGTAACGGGCACCTTCACTCATCAGCTGCAGGCCTTCGGTCCAGCCCGGAATCACCTGGCTCAGGCCAAAGGTAACCGGCTGGCCACGATCACGGGAGCTGTCGAACACGTCGCCATTGATCAGCTCGCCCGTGTAGTGCACCTGCACCCGGTCCGAGGCCGTCGGGTTGTTGCCGTCGCCTTCCTCGATGACTTCGTACTGAAGGCCGGATTCAGTGGTTTCCACACCTTCCCGTTCGGCGTTCTGGGCCAGGAAGGCTTCACCGGCTTCCAGGTTCTGGCTGGCCAGCTCGTTGTATTGCTGTTCCTGTTGGCTCTGAAGTTCCTCCTGGTACGCCATCAGCGCTTCCTGGATTTGCTCACGGGTCAGTCGCTTGGTTTGCTCGTCGCCAGCGTGGCCGTGCTGTATGCCCTGCAGGAACTGGTCCATTTGCAGGTCAGGCAGGTCATTACTCATACGCTCACCAAGCACCAGGCCCATGCCGTAGCTGACTTTTTCCGGCGTGGTGTCCAGGGCGGGGTCATTTGCGGAATCCTGGGCGGTAGAGCAGCCGGCAACCAGGCCGGTCATGGCGATAGCTAACAGGGTTTTCTTCATACTTGTATCCTTCGCACGTGAAACAGGGCCTTGCGGCCCACTTGGATTTGGCAAAAAAGAAAGGTAACGGGTTCAGCGGCAGGATGCCACTGAAACTGTGGTAACAGTGTGATGCCGTTGGCGTCAGCTACCGTTATCGCCGGGTGATGGAGTCAGAGAAAAGGGAGCCCGGTAGGGTGAACGCCAGTCGTTGTCATTGTCGGCCCGGCGTTCGTTATGCAGGTTTTTACCTGGCCGTTCGATGGCCAGAGCGTTCCAGGGGCCCTGGGCCGGTGGCTGGTCGGCATAGTGCCAGTTGCCTTCGGTGTCCTGCCATTTGAAGACAATCTCCGGGCCATCGGTGGGAATGGGGGCCGGCAGCAGGCCTTCGAACGAAGGTATGGCCTCGGGTTTCGCCTCGGCCGCAGACTCCGATACTTTGCCGGGGTCCCCCAGACCAAAGAAAATCAGTAACAACAGCAGGCCAAGGGCCGGAAACGATAGCCGAATAAGCCACTTCATCATCATGGCCGGGGTTCTCCTGTGGCAGCCGCCAAATGCTCTGCCAGCGTGTCCAGTGATGTGGGTGCCCGGGTGTCTGCTTCCCGATACGGTGCTGCAGCCAACAGATTTTGCAGGATGGCGGCTTTGCGATTGTGCATATTGCCAGTCTCCGGGTACCTGGTTGTCAGTGTGTGCCAGGCCAGGGCAAGTTCGGTTTGCTCGGCCTGTAGTTCGGCCCGGGCCAGTGCTTCCCGGAGATCACGGCAACCATTATGATGCCGGGGAATGGATTTTCTGGCCGAACGAATGCTGCCGGTTACACGGGCTCGCCACTCTGTTACCTTAGCGTCCTCAACGCCAGTGAACGGGTGCCCGTTCACCCCCAACCAGCCGGCACAGAGAATTCGGGTAACGCTCCAGTCACAGGCTTGCAATGCCAGGCAGGCCTCGGCCAGCTCCGGGTTTTGCCAGCAGGCCAGAGCATAACGCCACAGGGGATTATCCGGTTCCATTGTTGCGGGCAGATTCAATGATTCTGTCTGCGGAACGGTCATGGCAGGGCACTTCCCTGGCTGAAATCCATGGATAAAGACAGTCTATGTTAACGATAACCGATCTCAGTTTACAACGAGGCGGCGTCTGGTTGCTAGAAAACGTCAGCCTGACGGTGCAGCCCGGCCAGAGGGTGGCGATTGTTGGCGCCAATGGTGCCGGAAAATCCAGCCTGTTCCAGCTCTTACTGGGCCAGTTGGCACCTGAGCAGGGCAGTGTGTCGCTGCCGGGGGGCTGTCGCATCGCCCACATGGCGCAGGAAGTTGAGGCCAGTCAGCGATCTGCCAGAGACTTTGTGCTGGACGGCGACTTTGAATTGCGCCGCATGGAACGTGAGCTGGCGGATGCCGAAGCCCGGGATGACCATCACGCCATCGCCCGGTTACACGGGGAACTGGACGTGCACGAAGCCTGGTCGGCGCCCAGAAGAGCCGAGGCGTTGTTGCGGGGTTTGGGGTTTGTCGACAGCGATGTGGACCGGCCGGTGTCGGCGTTTTCCGGGGGCTGGCGTATTCGCCTGAATCTGGCTCAGGCCCTGATGCGGCCATCGGACCTGCTGTTGCTGGATGAGCCCACCAACCACCTGGACCTGGACGCCTGTCTGTGGCTTGAGAACTGGCTTCGTCGATACCCGGGCACCCTGCTGTTTATCTCCCATGATCGGGATTTCATGGATCGGGTGGCCACACACCTGGTGCACTTTGATAACAAAAAGCTGGAACTCTACACCGGCAACTACTCGGCGTTTGAAGTGCAGCGCAGCGAGCGCCTGGCCCAGCAACAATCCAATTACGAGCGCCAGCAGGCCCGTATTGCCGAGATTCAGCGATTCATTGACCGATTCAAGGCCAAGGCTACCAAGGCCCGCCAGGCCCAGAGCCGGGTCAAGGCTCTGGAACGCATGGAACGAATCGCGCCAGCCCATGTGGATTCGCCCTTCAGCTTTGAATTTCCGATGGCAGACAAGGTGTCCAACCCGTTGTTGTCCATTCGCAACGGTGTGGCCGGCCATGGCCAGATGGCTATCCTGAATAATATCAACGTCACCTTGCTGCCCGGTTCGCGCATTGGTTTGCTCGGCCCCAACGGTGCGGGCAAATCAACCTTTATGGATGCCCTGCGGGGCACCGGTACCCTGCTGTCGGGTGAGCGTACCTGTGGCGAGCACCTGGCCATCGGGTATTTTGCCCAGCACCAGCTGGAAGCCCTGGACCTGGACGCCAGCCCGTTCCTGCATCTACAGCGATTGTCGCCACGTGCGTCCGAGCAATCGGTGCGGAACTTTCTGGGCGGCTTTGATTTTCATGGCGACGAAGCCCTGAGCCCAATTCGCTCGTTCTCCGGGGGTGAAAAAGCCCGGGTCGCCCTGGCGGTGATCGCCTGGCAGAAACCGAACCTTTTGTTGCTGGATGAGCCCACCAACCACCTGGACCTGGAGATGCGCCAGGCCCTGACCATGGCACTGCAGAATTTTGATGGTGCTATTGTGGTGGTGTCCCATGATCGGCACCTGTTACGCAATACCGTAGACGAGTTCTGGCTGGTGTCGGATGGCACAGTTCAGGAATACGACGGCGACCTGGAAGACTATGAACGCTGGCTGGCAGACCGCAGGAAGGATGAGGACGAGCCCCCCAAACGCCAGGTAGCTGAGGATTCCGATGCTGAAAAGAAGGCCGGCAGTGCCCAGGCATTGACGGCCGACGAGCGCAAGGCCAGAAAGCGCCAGGAGGCGGAACTTCGCCAGAAGCTGAGCCCGTGGCGGAAAAAACAGGTATCTCTGGAAGCCCGGATGGATCAGCTGCAGCAGCAATTGGCAGGCGTGGAAGCTTCTCTGGGGGACCCTGCGGTGTACGAAGACAGCGGGAAAGTGCGCCTGAAGACGCTGCTGGCGGAGCAGACCGAACTCAAGCGGGCCCTGGAGGAGACCGAGGCCGAATGGCTGGAGGTCAGCGAAACAGTGGAAAATCTGGAGGCCGAACTGGCCGGCTAGCGCCCCATCGGGTTTACCGGGTGCCGATTTCCAGCGTGAAATCCTGTTTGGACAGATAATCCCGCTCGTTCTCCAGGTCTGCCAGGGTCAGTGGCCGGTTATCCAGCCAGCCTTCCGGAAACTCCACCACCAGCTTGTTTTCATGGCCATGGAGGACGAATTCGGGTGGCTGCTCCAGATTCCTGGGGTGTTGGATCAGTACGGCCAGCCTTAGCAAAACGCACAGGTAGCGCAGGCGCGGCTTATCTTCCGGCTCTATGCCCTCGAACACGGTGGAGGAGAATTTCCGTCGATGGCCACGCACCAGAGTGGCCAGATCTTTCTGAAACTGCTGGGTAAAGCCGGGCAGGTCGGAATAACGCAGCAGATAAGCACCATGTTTGTGGTACTGGCTGTGGGAGATGGTCAGGCCAATCTCGTGTAGCCGGCAGGCCCAGCGCAGTACATCTTCGTCCGCTGACGTATGCAGGCCCCATTGATCGGCCACTTGCTGCCAGGCGGCAATGGCCGTCTGCTCAACGGCGGCACCGTGAGCCTGGTCGACGTGGTAGCGCTCCTGCAGCGCGGCAATGGTGCGCTCCCGCACATCCTCGTGCTGGATACGGCCAACGATATCGTACAGCAGCCCCTCCCGGAGAGCCCCATCTGCGAAGGTCATCGCCTGAATATCCAGTGATCGGAATGCCGCCAGCAGGATGGCAAATCCGGCCGGGAAAATGCTTTGCCGATCCTGACGAACGCCCAGGTCTGCCAGTTTTTCAACCTTGCCCATGTCGACGAGCCGTTTACGCAGCTCTTCCATTGCGTCACGGGTGAGGGTGCCATCGGTGATCTTCAGATTGGCCAGCACACTGCAGATCGCCTTGATGGATCCTGAGGAACCGACGGCACTTTGCCAGCCAACCGAGCGGTAGTGCTGGCGGATGTTCAGGAGCTCCTGTTCGGCGTGAGTGATCGCTTTGTCCATCTGCCGCCGGGTAATTTTTCCGTCCGGGAAATAGCGATTGCGAAACGACACACAGCCCATATGCAGGCTTTCCAGCTCCTGGGGCTCAAATCGCTGGCCGATGATGAATTCGGTGCTGCCACCACCGATATCGATGACCAGCCGCTTGCCTTCGTCATCTGCCAGGGTGTGGGAAACTCCCAGATAAATAAGCCGGGCTTCTTCTCGGCCGGCGATGATCTCAACCGGGTAACCGAGCACCTCTTCAGCCCGCGCGATGAACTCAGGGGCGTTGCGGGCTACTCGCAGCGCGTTAGTGCCGACAATCTGAACGCCTTCGGCAGGCATGCCCTGCAGCCGCTGGGCAAATCGACTGAGGCATTCCAGGGCCCGCTGCTGAGCCGCTTCTGTCAGTCGGTTATAGGGGTCAAGCCCGGCGCCGAGCTGGACCTTTTCGCCCATTTTCTCGACCGTGCGGATTTCCCCATGGACCAGTCGGGCCACGACCATATGAAAACTGTTGGAGCCCATATCAATGGCTGCCAGCATATCCGGGGAGGGTGCAGTATTCTCGGCGGGGGATGCGGCCATCACGTGGGTTGGCGTCCTGTATGGTGTGAACTTGTCGGTAGCGATGGCCGTACTATAAAAGAAAGCGCAGTGCGCTGTCAGTAACGGCCTGCGGTGAATACGGATGCAGATCAAGCCCTGTGGAAACAGATCCCGCTTCACATTGAGGCAGGCAATCGCGTAAAGTAAGCCTCTAACGAAATCCGGGTGGGCAGTATTCCGGTTACGGTTGGTACAGCCCGCTACAGTCAACAGCGACTCCGACAAGGCAGCACTTTTTGCCGTGGAGCGCCTGAATCAGGAAAAGGTAATGAGCGGAAATATCGTTAATGTCACCGACGCTTCTTTCGAACAGGACGTACTGAAATCTGACGTCCCGGTACTGGTGGATTACTGGGCAGAGTGGTGTGGCCCGTGCAAGATGATTGCCCCGGTTCTGGAAGAAATCGCCGACGAATACGACGGCAAGCTCAAGGTCTGCAAGCTCAACATCGACGAAAACGAACAGACCCCGCCCAAGTTCAACATCCGTGGCATCCCCACCCTTATGCTGTTCAAGAACGGCAACGTGGATGCCACCAAAGTGGGCGCATTGTCCAAGTCACAACTCGCCGCCTTCCTCGACAGCAACCTCTGATCCGCTGTTGAAGAAAACCGCCCCTGAACATGGTTCACGGGCGGTTTTTTTGTGCCTCAATCACCCTCACTGGCTGCCAGTCGAAAAGTGAGCTTTATTCCCAGGCCCTGGAGCGTTCCAGGTCCGAGTCTTTTTGCTCTACCCAGTGTTCGGTGTCTCCGGTGATTTCCTTTTTCCAGAACGGGGCTGACGTTTTCAGGGCGTCCATGATGAATTCGCAGGCTGCAAATGCATCCCCCCGGTGAGCACTGCAAACGCCGACAAACACGATCTGATCCGACAGCGCCAGCCGCCCAACCCGATGAATCACCCTTGCCTTGCGGACATCCCAGCGCTGAGAAGCAGAGTCTATCAGCCCCTGGATCACCTGTTCAGTCATGCCAGGGTAGTGCTCCAGGAACAGCCCGGTCACCCCGGACAGGTCCCCGGAATCCCTGACCAGCCCGGAGAAGGTGGCTACCGCCCCGGTACCAGAGCCGGAGGCTCGCAGCGCCTCATATTCAGCACCGACATCGAAATCTTCCGTCTGGACAGAAATCATTTCAACCTCCGGTCACTGGTGGAAAAAAGGCCACTTCATCGCCTGGCGTGACCGGCGTTGACGGCTTGGCCATGGCCTGGTTGACGGCCACCATGACCGGCTGATCGCCCTTCAGTTGAGCCCAGGGGCCACCCCGGGCGGCCAGTTCCGACAGCACGCCCTCAACGGTTTGGCCCGGGGTTGCCGGCAACTCAAGGCTCTCGGTATCAAGCTCCTCGCGAAGCCGTGCAAAAAAACGAACAGTCAGGTTCTGGTCAGTCATGATCAGCTCATCAGTTCAGGGTATGAGTAATACATTACCGGATCACCGATATTGATGGTGCTGTTTTCCGGCACCACCGCCAGGCCGGAACTCCAGCATGCGGCGCTCAGCACGCCGGAGCTCTGGTTCGGGGCGGCGGACACCGAGGCTGCGGCACCGATACCTGTCTTGCGTGCGCGCATAAACTCCCGGCGGATAGAGGGTGAATGTGTGGTGAAGTCGGCGGGCAGCCACTCCCCAACCGGCAACGCGTCGGGTCGCCCCTGGCGTTTGCGAATGTAGGGCATCACGATGATCATAAAGGAAGTCAGCACTGAGGCCGGATTGCCAGGCAGCCCGAGCACCGGCGTGTCGTCAATGCTGCCGAACGCCAGTGGTTTGCCAGGCTTGATGGCCAGCCGCCACAACGACAGCCGGCCGGACTCCTCAAGCACTGCGCGCACATGGTCTTCTTCACCCACAGACACGCCGCCACTGGTGATGATCAGATCAGCTTGTCTCGCCGCATCCTGCAGGGCCTGGCGGGTGCCGTCGCGAGTATCGCGAACCGTGTCGCAGACGATAGCCTCACAACCGGCCTGGGCCAGTAATCCGAGCAGCGTGTAGCGATTACTGTTGTAGATCTGCCCGGGGGCAAGCGGTTCTCCGGGTTGTACCAGTTCATCTCCGGTGCTCAGAATAGCCACCCGCAAACGCTCCAGTACAGGCACCTGTGCGATACCCATAGAGGCCAGCAATCCCATTTCCTGGGGGCGAATAAGGGTGCCCCGGGACAACGCCAGCTCCCCCTGGGCCAGGTCCTGGCCGCGACGACGAATGTTCTGTCCGGCGCTGACTTCTGCCAAGATGAGTACGCTGTCATCGGTGCGTTCCACCCGCTCCTGCATCACTACCGCATCGGCACCTGCAGGAATCTCTGAACCGGTAAAGATTCGCACCGCGGTGCCTGGTTCGAGTGGTTTGGGGGCGGTACCCGCCGGTACCCGGTCAGAGACCGCCAACGCTCGCCCGGGGGTCACGTCTGAGTGATGCAGGGCATAGCCGTCCACAGCGCTGTTGTCGGCGGGGGGAACATTCGCCGGCACATACTGGTTTTCGGCCAGGACCCGGCCCAGGCATTCGCTGAGTGACACAGGCCGGGATTGCGTTATCGCCGTGGCGCGGCTCAGGATGTGATTGAGCGCGTCGTCAACAGAGATCAGGTCAGAACCTGCCATGGTACCTCCCGGTTATTTTTCTGCACGATGGCCAATGACTTCCTGGAGCCGACTGAAGGCCCGCTCTGGTTTGCGCAGGACCAGTCCGGAATAGTTGCAGGGGCCGTGCCGGCTGTCCAGCTGGTCTTTCAGAATGCCCTCCCAGCCCGTCCTGCAGGCACCGGTTGAGCCCGGCAGACAGAAAATAACGGTGTTGTTGGCCATGCCACCGAATGACCGGGACTGAATCGTGGAAGAGCGGATTTCCAGCGCCGATAACCTGCGAAATTCCTCCCCAAAACCTTCAATGACCTTGTCCAGCAGCGGCTTGACCGCTTCCGGTGTGCTGTCTCGCTCGTGAAAGCCCGTGCCGCCAGTTATGATCACCGCCTGAATTTCCTGGTCGGCAATCCACTGGGAAATGATCGCCCGTATCAGGTAGACGTCGTCCGGAAGTATCCGGCGAGACACCAGCCGATGACCGGCCTCGACAACATTGTCTTCGAGGAACTGCCCGGAGGTGTCCTGCTCGAAACCCCGTGTGTCAGATACCGTCAGAATGGCAATATTCAGAGGTGTGAGTTCCTTGGTAAGCTCAGTGCTCATAGCTTGGCTCCGCTCTACTGCATTCGAGATGCATTCATCAATAGTAGTGTCAGTATCCGTATACGGGCCTCAGATGGGAAGGGAGTAACCCATCAGAGGGAGGTGTGCCGGTGACAGAAGATCATGAAACTGACTTAATTTTGGGCACAGGTCTTGACAGACGCCTTCAAGGTGGTCGATTATGCGGCTTGCCCGGCGAACAGTTGTTCCCACTCTCTGGCTTCAGCAAACAAATCCGGCTTCCATCTGCACCGGTTGCTCCATCTAGCCAGCACCATGTTTCAGCTTTTTTTGATCAACACGTTCAGGGGCACCCCTGTCATTCCAACAGTCGTTTACTTCCATTCCTGACAATCCTACAAATTATGAATCTTACTGAACTCAAGCAGAAATCTGTGCCCGAATTGCTCGACATCGCGCAAGAAATGGGCTTGGACAACCTGGCTCGCTCGCGCAAACAGGATGTTATCTTTACTATCCTGAAGAAACACGCCAAGAGCGGCGAAGACATCTACGGCGACGGCGTACTGGAAATTCTGCAGGACGGTTTCGGCTTCCTTCGCTCCGGTGACGCCTCCTATCTGGCCGGCCCGGACGATATCTATGTTTCCCCCAGCCAGATTCGCCGTTTCAACCTGCGTACCGGCGATACCGTCTCCGGTAAGATCCGTCCTCCCAAGGATGGTGAGCGTTACTTCGCTCTGCTGAAAGTTAACGAGATTAACTTTGACAAGCCGGATAACGCCCGCAACAAGATTCTGTTTGAAAACCTGACTCCCTTGTTCCCCCAGGAGCGTTTGACCCTGGAAGTGGGCAACGGCAGTACCGAAGACCTTTCGTCTCGGGTGCTCGACCTGGTGGCCCCGATCGGTAAAGGCCAGCGTGGTCTGATCGTGTCCCCGCCCAAGGCCGGTAAAACGCTGCTGATGCAGGGCATCGCCCAGTCCATCGCCCGTAACAACCCGGAATGTCATCTGATGGTGCTGCTGATTGACGAGCGCCCGGAAGAAGTGACCGAGATGCAGCGCACCGTGCGCGGTGAGGTTGTGGCCTCCACCTTCGACGAGCCGCCAGCCCGTCATGTGCAGGTAGCGGAAATGGTAATCGAGAAGGCCAAGCGCCTGGTCGAGCACAAGAAGGATGTGATCATCCTGCTGGACTCAATCACCCGCCTGGCCCGTGCCTACAACACGGTGATTCCCTCGTCCGGCAAGGTGCTCACCGGTGGTGTTGACGCCCATGCCCTGGAAAAACCCAAGCGCTTCTTTGGCGCGGCCCGGAATGTGGAAGAGGGCGGCAGCCTGACCATCCTGGCGACCGCGCTGGTGGATACCGGTTCCAAGATGGACGAGGTTATCTACGAGGAGTTCAAGGGCACCGGTAACATGGAAGTGCACCTTGACCGCAAAATTGCCGAGAAGCGAGTTTACCCGGCCATCAACATCCGTCGTTCCGGCACCCGCCGTGAAGACCTGCTGATGAGCGAAGCAGACATCCAGCGCGTGTGGATTCTGCGCAAGCTCCTGCACTCCATGGACGACGACACCGGTGCACTGGAATTCCTGCTCGACAAGCTGCGTGACACCAAGACCAACGACGAGTTCTTCCAGTCCATGAAGCGTCGTTAATGCCGGTCCCCCTGCTCGTTTGAACACAGGGAGCGTTGCACTCCCGAAGTTCAAAGAACAAGGCCGGGAGAGGGTGTCAAAACCATCAGGAAAACCACCGTTTTCCGTTTTGACACCCTCTCCCGGCCTTGTTCTGACTCCGAACCAAAAAATGAAAAGGCTGAATACAGGGCAGTCCGGTTAAGCCCAAACTCCGTAGTACCGTAGACCAGAAACGGAGCACACCATGAAATACAACGACCTCAGAGACTTCATCAGCCAGCTGGAAAAGCTGGGTGAGCTGAAACGCATCAGCGTAGAAGTCGACCCCCACCTGGAAATGACCGAAATCTGCGACCGTACCCTGCGGGCCGGTGGGCCGGCGTTGTTGTTTGAAAACCCGAAAGGCTATGTCATGCCCGTTCTGGCGAACCTGTTTGGCACGCCCAAGCGAGTGGCCCTGGGGATGGGGCAGGAAGACGTGGCGGCATTGCGCGAGGTCGGCAAGCTACTGGCGTTTCTGAAAGAGCCGGATCCCCCCAAAGGCTTCAAGGATGCCATCGAGAAACTACCGATCTTCAAACAGGTGATGCGCATGAGCCCGAAAGTGCTCCGCTCGGCACCCTGCCAGGAGGTGGTGATCGACAAAGACCAGGTTGACCTGTACCAGATTCCGGTCCAGCACTGCTGGCCCGGTGACGCCGGCCCGCTGGTAACCTGGCCGCTGGTGATCACCCGGGGGCCCAATAAAGAGCGCCAGAACCTGGGTATCTATCGGCAGCAGGTGATTGGCCGTAACCGGTTGATCATGCGCTGGCTCAGTCATCGGGGCGGGGCGCTGGACTACCAGGAATTCCGCCGGGCCAACCCGGACAAACCTTACCCGGTGGCGGTTGCCCTGGGCGCGGACCCGGCGACCATTCTCGGCGCCGTTACCCCCGTGCCAGATTCGTTGTCCGAGTACGCTTTCGCCGGGCTGTTAAGGGGCGCCCGTACCGAGCTGGTAAAGGCTGGCCTGAGTGACTTGCAGGTGCCTGCCAGTGCCGAGATTGTGCTTGAAGGGTTTATCTACCCGGACGACGTGGCTCCCGAAGGGCCCTTCGGTGACCATACCGGCTATTACAACGAGGTGGACCATTTCCCGGTGTTCACCGTGGAGCGAATCACGCACCGCCGAGACCCGATATACCACAGCACCTATACCGGCCGGCCGCCCGATGAGCCGGCGGTGCTGGGGGTGGCGTTGAACGAAGTCTTCATCCCGATCCTGCAGAAACAGTTTCCGGAGATTGTGGATTTCTATCTGCCGCCGGAAGGCTGTTCCTATCGGCTGGCCATCGTTACCATGAAAAAACAGTACCCGGGCCATGCCAAACGGGTGATGATGGGCGTATGGTCATTCCTGCGGCAGTTTATGTACACCAAGTTCGTGATTGTCACTGATGACGACGTGAACGCCCGCAGTTGGGAAGATGTGATCTGGGCGATGACTACCCGGATGGACCCGGTTCGGGACACCACGATGGTGGAGAATACACCGATCGACTATCTCGACTTCGCCTCGCCGGTGTCTGGCCTGGGTTCGAAAATGGGCCTGGATGCCACCAACAAATGGCCGGGTGAGACCGATCGGGAGTGGGGCACCGCGATCACCATGACCGATGAGGTCAAGCAGCGGGTGGATGATCTGTGGGACAGCCTCGGCATTGAAATTCCCGCCGCTCGCCCCGATTGACAGGAGCAGCCGGATGCATCGGATTCGGCTTCAGCCCTCCGGCCTGGGTTTTCAGGTGGCAGACGATACGGACTTGCTGCTGGGGGCTGCTGAGTCCGGTATTCAGGTGCCGGCCGCCTGCAGAAATGGCGTTTGTGAAATCTGTGAGGCCCGGCTGGTGTCCGGTCAGGCCCTGAATACCCGTAATCAGAAACTAATCACGGTCGGTGAGCGTTTAATGATGTGTCGAACCCTGGCGCTGACTGACCTGAAACTGGAGATACCCGCCGTTATGGCATCAGGAAATCATCAACCCCGGCAATACCTGGCGAAAGTGGTGGACGTGCGCTCCATCAGTCACGATGTGTATCGGGTTGAATTGCAGTTGCCGAAGCGCCGTGAGGTGGCTTTTCACGCCGGCCAGTACCTGTCGGTAAACCTTCCGGGTGCTGAGCCCTGCTATTTTTCGATTGCCAGCAGCCCCTCGGCCGCCAACATTGAGTTACACATCCAGGCTTCGCCGGAGTGGGTATCTGCCCAGAAGGTGATCGATGCCCTGACCTCCGGGCAGGATGTTACCGTGGAATTGCCCCACGGCAAGGCGTGCCTGGCTGCAGCACCGGAAAAGCCGATGCTGATGGTAGCGGCAGGCACCGGTTTTGCCCAGATGAAAAGCCTGTGCGAATTCCTGCAGGAAACCCGTTTCCAGCACCCGGTCAAATTGTACTGGGGGGTGCGCAAGCACGAGGATATGTATCTGCGGTCGCTGGCCCAGCAATGGCATGACGACTGGCCACCGTTCAGCTTCTTCCCGGTGGTCGGTGACGACGAGGACAACGATTGGGGCGGCCATCACGATCAGTTGGTGGGTGCCGTACTGGCATCCGGGGCTGACTGGCAAAATGTGGAGGTGCATGCCAGTGGCTCTCCAGCAATGGTCTACACGCTGATGGATGCGCTGATGGCTGAAGGCCTACCAAAGCAGGCGTTCTTTTCGGATGTGTTGGAGTACGCTCCGCGGGATTGAACGCCGCTGTGGTCAGATAAAAAGGCCGGATGTAACCATCCGGCCTTTCTGTTTCCCGTGTCAGGCCCTTGGCATGGGCAGGTCTGGCAGGCTGTTATCGCTTTCCAGTCCTTGCATCAGCAGCTTGATGCTGGCTTCTTCTTCACCCATGTGAGCATTCAGCCGGCTTAACTCGGCCAGGGTTTCCCGGCTACGGCGCAGGTGCAGGCTGGTCTGGAAATACTCTTTTGCCTTGCCCCAGAGCTCGTTACGCAGGCTGAGACGGCCCAGGGCCAGCAACAGCTCCGCATTATTGGGACGGTCTTTCAGCCACTGTTCGGCAATCAGCAGCTGCTCTTCGGGCTGGTTGCCCTTGACCCGCCCATACAGGTTGATGAGCTCATCGCTCCAGTGGTTTCTCAGTACCTTGCGCAACAGGGTTTCGGCCTGGGCTTCGTCACCCAGCCTGGCCAGCAGGCTGGCGTAATCCCGGATGGTGTATTCGTCCCGGCGCACAAAGCCGGGCAGTTCGTCCCATAACCGGGTCAGCGGTTCCAGAGACGCCTCGGGGTTGTCTTTGCGCAATTTCTGGGTGTCTTCTGCGGCCCTTTCCAGCAGGTTATGCCATACCTGCCGTTCCAGCTCGTCCAGCTCTTTGCCTGGCAATACATCCCGCTTGCGAAGCTCCGGTATCAGCCGGGACAGCTCACGCCAGTCTTCCAGGCGCAGGTAGGTGTTCTTCAGCAGCTTCAGCACAAACGGATGATGGGGCGATTCCTTGCGAAGGCGCAGCAGAGTGGCCAAGGCCTGCTCCAGCCGGTTGCCTGCCAGTTGCAGCTGGGCCTGGGTCAACCCCACGGCCATGTTGGAGCCAGGTGTGCTGTCATAGGCTTTGCGCAGCAGCTCATCCACCGCCTCGTGGTCACCGGTTTCAAAGGCCGCCTGGGCGGCAGCAAGATAGTTGATCAGCGGTGTGTCGGCTTTGTCTGCCGAGGAAGCGAGCAGCTTGCGGGCGCGGGGCCAGTTGCCCTCGGCCAGTGCCAGCAGGCCCTGGGTAGTGCGGCGCCTGGCCCGGCGTTCGTTGCCCCGGGATACCCAGCCGGCCACCATGCCGGTGCCCTGGCGCAGGTGCCTCAGGGTGTTGATCAGAGAAACCGCCAGTACCACCAGCAGAATCATAAGTCCAAGACCCATCCAGAAATTGGTCTCAATCAGGTAGTGGCCCAGGCTGATGCGGATATAACCCAGATCGTAGGTCAGCCCCAGTGATAAGGCAGTGCCAATCAACAGCGCAACCAGCAGGAGGAGCAGCAGCCGGATCATGAGTCATTGCCCTCGCGTTCGGTTCCGGAGGCTTCTTCGTTACCGGTCGCGAGCCGGCCAGCCAGCCGTTCTTTCAGTAAACCGAGAGACTGGCTGATATCCGGCAGGGTGGGGTCGACATTGCGGCCAGCCAGTTCTGTCAGGGTGTCGGCCAGTCCCCGGATTGCCGGATTGGTTAAGTCGTACCAGTCGCTGACGGTGTTGATGGCTTTGTTAAGGGCCCGTTCATACAACGGCTGGTTGCCCCGAAGCACGGCCATTTCGGCCTCCTCCAGCATCAACTGAAGGTTAAGCCGTGCCCAGGCGCTCTGGTCCGGCGACAACAGCGGTTTGACGGGCTCGTCCATGCGACGTACCACGATCACTTGTTTCAGGGTGTCGAGAAAACGGTTCCAGCCCCGTACAAACATATTGCGGCCGTCGGTTGGGGCGTTGGGATCTTCGGTCATCCGGAAGCCGGGGGCCTGGTCGTGAATCAGGGCCTGGTCGGTCAGGTCATGGATGCTGGCGATGGCGGCTTCCAGTTTCAGGTACAGCCCTGTTCGGTCAACACCCTGAATACCGCGCAGTGACAGAATTTCCCGGGCCAGCTGTTGGCGAACCGGGTAAACTCCAATGTCGTCGGATTCCCGCAGAACTTCATCTGCGGACTCCAGGGCGGACAGGGCACCCCGGATATCTTTTTCGATCAACAGGCGTTGGTTAGCAATGCGCAGCAGGTATTCTGCCTCTGCCAGCAACCAGTCGGTTCGGGTACGATTGCCGGCTTCCAGCAGTTCCCGGGCATTGTGGTCAATTTGTCGCTGCTGGGTTGCAATCAGCTCCCGCTGGGCTGACAGGTTATTCTCCAGTGACTGCAGGCGCTGGCTTTGTTCGGTGCCCCGGCTGCCATAACGGTTCTCCAGCTGTGCCGTGTCCTGGCGAAGCTCCTGAATGACTAACATGGTGGTTTTGTGAGTCTGCCATTGTTGCCAGTTCCAGAACGCCAGGGCCAGCGCAATAATCAGTGCGAGGATGGCGATCAGCCAGACTGGCCACAGGCGTACTCGAGTGGCATTGGCCGGGCTAACCGGGGCGGGCAGTTGCTTTGTTGTTTCAGTCACGGGCATCCTTACTTGGTTTACCGTTGTCACCGGCCGCCTTCGTTATCCGGGAGGCCACACTGGTCACGAGGTTCTGGTCAGCCAGGCCGTCCGGGATCAGTATATTCCTGAAGCCGGCCTTGTGGGCGTGCTCCGATACGCGTTCCGCAGGAACCACCAACAGCGCATCGTGCAGGGTCTGTTGGAACGCGCTGCCAACGTCAATCAGATTGTTCAGGGTTTCGCCGGAAAGCGCAATGATCACCTCCGGCCGGAACGCAGCAAAATTGTCTTGCAGCTCATTGGCAGCATAGTATGGCCGGAAGCGTCGGTACAGCGGCAGGACCGTTATGCGCGCGCCCCTCTGCTCCAGAGTCTGCCGAATCAGCTCCCGGCCATCTTCGCCCCGGGCCAGGAGCACTTTCTCGTGTTCCAGGTCCTGCAAGCCGGGCAAAGCCAGAAGGGCTTCACTGGTCCAACCGTTTTCCGGTTTGTTCGGGAGCAAACCATGCTCGGCGAAAACTGCTGCGGTACCGGCGCCCACGCCATACCACTGGATGCCCATAGGCACCTGGGGCCACCAATGATCGATTTCGTCCAGCAGTAAGCTGGCTGCGTAGGGGCTGACGGCAATGATGTGGGAAAAGTTATCCAGTTCCTGCAGTATCGATCGGCGCTCTGGTGCTTCAGGCAGCGGTTCCCTGGCCATCAGGGGCATCTGGCGAACCTCGGCGCCGGCTGCCCGGAAGGCCTGAGCCAGCCGGCTGGCCTCAGGCTCCGGCCGGCAAATCAGTATGCGCCGGCCCTGCAAGGGCAGGGCCTGGCTATTCCGATCAGCTTGGGGTGTGGCCATAGATCTCAGCCAGTACCTTGTCGGCCCCCATGGCCAGCAGTTGCTCGGCCAGTTCACGGCCCAGACGTTCGCCTTCGGCGCGGGGCGCTCGGCCTTCCACCCGGAAAATCTCGGTGCCGTCGACAGCCCCCACCAGTCCACGCAGCCACAATGTGTTGTCGTCTTCCAGCAGGGCATAGGCGGCAATGGGAACCTGGCAGCCACCTTCAAGGCGCCGGTTCAGGGCCCTTTCTGCGTTCACCCGGTCAGAAGTATCGTCGTGATTCAGCGGTGCCAGCAATGCCCGCAGCTCGCTGTCATCGAGGCGGCATTCAATACCCAGCGCGCCCTGGCCAACGGCCGGAAGCGACACGGTATCGGGCATGCAGTAGCGTATCCGGTCGTGAAAGCCCAGGCGCTTGAGGCCGGAGCTGGCCAGGACAATGGCGTCGTACTCGCCGGCATCCAGCTTGGCCAATCGGGTGTTGACGTTGCCTCGCAGCATTTTGATTTCCAGATCCGGGCGATTGGCCCTGAGCTGGGTTTCACGGCGCAGGCTTGAGGTGCCAACCACGGCTCCCTGGGGCAGTTGGTCCAGGTTATCGTAGTGGTTACTGACGAAGGCGTCGGTCGGGTCTTCCCGCTCGCAGATGGCCACTAGCCCGAGGCCTTCCGGGAACTCCATCGGTACGTCTTTCATGGAATGCACTGCAAGATCGGCCCGGCCGTCCAGCATGGCTTCTTCCAGTTCCTTCACAAACAGACCCTTGCCACCAATCTTGGCCAGTGGTACGTCCAGAATTTTGTCGCCCTGAGTCTTGATCTTCACCAGCTCCACGGTGATGTGATCGTGCAGCCTTTCCAGTTCGGATTTGATGAATTCCGCCTGCCACAACGCCAGGGCGCTGCTGCGGGTTGCAATGCGAAGGGTTCGTGTTGACATGGCACTCACAGTCGTAGGAAAAATGTGCCCCAAGGTTACCTTGTGGCAACGAAAAAGTCCCGCCGTAGACGGCCGTGTACCCCGTCAGGGGGAGGGTTGGTGCTCCTGTAACCACTGCCTGACATGGCTTGCATGGCGACGGCTGACCGGTAGCAGGGTATCTGAGTCGTTCAGTGCCAGCATACTCTGGCCGTCGTTGTTGCGCCGCAGGGCCTGAATGAAGCGTACGCCAACCAGGGTGTGCCGGTGAATACGCAACAGGTGTTCCGGGTAGGCCTGTTCCAGTTCTTTCAGGGTGTAATCACAGACTGTTTCACCCCGGCTGTGGTGCAGGGTGACGTACTTCTGGTCCGCTTCGCAGTAGCGGATGTCGGCAAGATCAATCAGTTCTGTTCCCCGGTGGGTCCGCACGGCAACCTGTTCGGTGGTCAGGTCGCTGTTGTGGGTCAGGGCCTGGAGCTGAACCCGGTTGACCTTTCCTGCCCGTGCCAGTGCGTCTGCCAGAGCCTCCCGCCGCACCGGTTTGAGCAGGTAGGCGATGGCGCGAACCTCGAATGCCTGGATGGCATAGTGGTCGTAGGCAGTGCAGAAAATCACCGCCGGCGGGTTGTTGAGCTGGCTTAGCTGGTGCGCCGCTTCCATGCCATCCATGCCCGGCATGCGAATGTCCATCAGCAGGATATCGGGTTCCAACTCGGCCACTTTGCGCAGGGCGTCGTTGCCATCGGTCGCTTCACCGCACACCCGGTAATCCGGCAGTTCTTCCACCAGGCGTTGAATGCGCTGCCGGGCCAGGGGTTCGTCGTCTGCGATCAGAATGCGCTGCGGTTGTTGGTTCATGGTGCTCCTGAGGTCGCCTGGTTCCAATTCAGCTTGCCTTCCTTTCGGGTAGCCGGAGAGTGACGGTGTAAGTATTGTGCTGATGACTGTGTTTGAGTACAGCGGGTTCGCCAAACAGGGCTTGAAGCCTGGCCTGGATGTTCGCCAGGGCCACCTGGTTACCCTGATGCTGGCGGCTGCCGGACTCCGGCTTCGGATTCTGGACCATCAAGTATACAAAATGCCCTTTGGCATAGGCTTCGACACGTACCGTACCGCCCTCAGGCCGTGGCTGAATGCCGTGATAGATGGCGTTTTCCACCAGCGGCTGCAGAGTCAGTGGCGGAATGGCCTGTTGCTCCAGGCCCGGCTGTATGTCCCAGTCCAGGGTTAACCGCTCTCCCAGGCGCAGGGCTTCTATGGCCAGATAACGCTGGCACAGCTCAAGTTCACGGCTGAGCGGCACCAGTTGATCATCGGTGCGCAGGCTGGCCCGGAACAGTTCGGAGAGATCCAGTATGGCCTCCTCGGCCTGCTCGGGATTGCTGGCGATCAGGCTGGCAATGGTGTTCATGCTGTTAAACAGGAAGTGGGGCTGGATTCTGGCCTGCAGCGACGTCAGCCGGGCCTGCATTTCCGCCTCCCGCTGTTGTTGCCACTGGTGCTGCAGATAAAAGTAGCGCAGAACCATCAGTACGATCAGCAGCGCAACCAGCAGTTTCTTGGCAATGCCCTGCCACAGTGCAACCCCCGGCTGTGGGTGCAATACGTTGTCGGCAAACAGACTGAAGGCCAGCACATCCAGCAGCACAATGACCACAATGGCGAGGGTGGCGCGGGCGACGCTCATTTGCGCCAGCCATGGCCGCAGCAGGCAGATCAGTGCGGCACTGGTGAGAGTGGTCCACTGCACGAACAGGGACAGCAAGCCGAAGTAGTTCCAGTCTATCCAGCCGCGCTCGGCCTGCACGATAGACAACACCAGGACAAAAAGCTCACTGGTGACCAGCAGCAGGAACACCGCCCGCACCCGGCAAAGATCGGGCACGTAGAAGTCGGTGGAGTCCTTCTTGTTGATGCCTTTGTCGGTTGCCAGGGGAGTCTCCTTAACCGTGGTCAGAATGCTATACTGCGGCAAATTTTCACTTATCCATTGCCGGCGTGATGATGCCGGGCTGTCAGCAGGAAAGATAGACCATGACGGATCAGAAAAAGTCTGACCAGACCACATCCTCCGAAAAACCCTGGGGTGGCCGCTTCAGCGAGCCCACAGACGCTTTTGTTGAGCGCTTCACCGCGTCGGTCGGTTTTGATCAGCGCCTGTATCACCATGATATTACCGGCTCCATCGCCCATGCCACCATGCTGGCGAAAGTGGGTGTGCTCACTGACGCTGAGCGAGACCAGATTATTGAGGGCCTGAAAGGCGTCAAAGAAGACATCGAGGCCGGCCGCTTCGAATGGTCTGTGAGCCTTGAAGACGTGCACATGAACATCGAAGCCCGGCTGACCGACCGCATCGGGATTACCGGTAAAAAGCTGCACACCGGCCGCAGCCGTAACGACCAGGTGGCCACTGATATCCGCCTGTACCTGCGGGACGAAATCGACGTGATTGCCGAGGAACTGGCCCGCCTGCAGGCTGGCCTGCTGGACCTGGCCGAGCGTGAAGCAGACACCATCATGCCCGGCTTCACCCACCTGCAGACCGCCCAGCCGGTCACTTTCGGCCACCACCTGTTGGCCTGGTATGAGATGCTGGTGCGCGATGCCGATCGTCTGCAGGACTGCCGCAAGCGGGTGAATGTGATGCCCCTGGGCGCTGCCGCCCTGGCCGGCACCACTTACCCGATCGACCGTAACCTGACCGCGGAACTGCTGGGCTTTGACCGGCCCACTGAAAACAGCCTGGATTCGGTGTCTGACCGGGACTTCGCCATTGAATTCTGCAGCTTTGCCGCGCTGTTGATGACCCACCTGTCCCGGTTCAGTGAAGAGCTGGTGCTGTGGACCTCCGCCCAGTTTGATTTCATCGACCTGCCGGACCGTTTCTGCACCGGGTCTTCCATCATGCCCCAGAAGAAGAACCCGGATGTGCCGGAGCTGGTGCGGGGCAAGACCGGCCGGGTCAATGGCCACCTGATCAGCCTGCTGACTCTGATGAAAAGCCAGCCGCTGGCCTACAACAAGGACAATCAGGAAGACAAGGAGCCGCTGTTCGATACCGTCGATACCATCAAGGGTTGCCTGAAGGCCTACGCCGATATGATCCCGGCGATCGAAGCTAAGGCCGAAAACATGCGGGTAGCCGCCAAGCGGGGCTTCTCTACTGCCACCGATCTGGCCGATTACCTGGTCAAGAAAGGCGTGCCGTTCCGGGATGCCCACGAGATTGTCGGCAAATCCGTGGCTTTTGGTGTGGCGGAAGGCCGTGACCTGTCCGATATGGCCCTGGAAGAACTGCAGCAGTTCTCCGACGTGATTGGTGAGGATGTGTTTGACGTCCTGACCCTGGAAGGCTCTGTGCAGGCCCGTGATCACCTGGGCGGCACCGCACCGAACCAGGTGCGTGCCGCAGTAGCTCGCGCCCGCGCAGTCCTGAAGTAATCCGGCTTGGTTGCGGGGGAAGCCTGCCGGCTGCTCCCCGCAATCGCTTAGCCGCCTATCCGGCCGGTGCTCAGTTCTACCTCCGCTGGCTTCAGCTCAGCGAGCGGTCGCGGCCGTGACAACCGATAACCCTGGCCAAAGTGAATGCCCAGGGTGCGGACTTTCCTGAGGGTTTCATCGTTCTCGATAAAGGTGGCGACGGTTTCCTTGCCAGCGGTTTCGGCAATACGGTGCAAAGCATCCACCATAATCTGCTGCACCGGATCACGTTCCAGATCGTTCATGATGCGCCGGTCCAGTTTGATGATGTCCACCGGCAGGTTGGCGGCCAGGCTGTAGCTTTCCACGGATGCCCCCGCTCCTTCCAGGGCCACCCGGCACCCCGCCCGGTGCAGGGCATCACATAACACGGCCACCTCATCCGGATACTGAGTGGCATGGGATTCGCGGATCTCCAGGCAGAAACAATGGGCCTGGAACGGGGTTTGCCGCACCTGTTGCCCCATGAAATCGGCGAAGGTGTCATCCAGGATGGTGGCCAGGGACAGGTTGAAGCCACAGTACTTCAGCCGTGGTTCCAATAACCGGTGCTGGCTCAGCCACGCCAGGGTTTGCCGGATAACCTGTCGGTCCAGGCGTTTGGCCAGGTCAAACCGCTCTGCCACCGGCAGGAATTGCTCAGGCAGCAGGGGGGCATCGTCACCCGTGCCCGGGACCCGGCACAGGATTTCAATATGGTCACCCCAGGTGACGCTGGCCACCGGCTTGAGGGATTGAAACTCGAGAATCAACTCGCCGTTATCCAGTGCCTGATGTAACTGTTCAAGCTGGCTGTCGGTGCCCCGATTGGCCAGCTCGCCAGGCAGGGCCTGGGCGGTGTGGATGCGGTTACGGCCGGAGGTCTTGGCGGTGTGGCACAGGTCGGCGGCCTGGGTCAGTAATTGTTCAGCCTGTTCCGGAGCATCGTTTCCGAGCATCAGCAGACCACCGCTGGCGGTGGTCTGTAGCTGCCGGCCCTGCCATTCAAACTGGAACTGGGCAATCTGCTCCCGGATTTCCTCGGCAATCTTACGGGCCCTGGGTTCCGGGCAGTTTTCGATGAACAGGGCAAAGGTATCTCCAGAAAGCCGGGCCAGGGCGTCCCGCTGGCGCACCCGCAGCCCGAGCATGCTGGCCAGTTCGCGCAGATAGCGATCGCAGGTGCCGCTGCCGGCCTGCTCGTTGAACTGCTCAAAACTGTCCAGGTCAATCAGCAGCAGGCCATCCATCGACTGGCGTTTGTGCTTGTGTTTCATGGCCCGCTCCAGATGTTCGACAAAGGAACGCCGATTCATCAGGCCGGTCACCGGGTCATGGCGCATGCGATAGTCACCGCTGCCGCTGTGCTGTACACGGTTGCTGATGTCCCTGGCAACGTGCACAGCACCGATCACTTCGCCTTGTAGGCCCTGGATATTCTGGAAGTGGAATTCGTAGACCGGCAGGCCTTCGCCCTGGCGGTTCAGGGGCATCTCTGCCACGAAGTGTTCCCGGTCAAAGGCCCGTTGCCACAGGCGTTCGATCATGCGCCGTTCGTTGGTGAAGTCGGCGAGCAGGGTTTTGAGGTTGTCGCCAGGTTTGGGTACTGCGCCAAAAGCGGTTCGGAACTGCTCTGCCCAGGGGGCGTTGAAGTGCAGCAGGTTCATGCTGGTGTCGACAGCCACCACCAGGTCTGGCGTGGCACTGGCGGTTGCTTCCAGAATTCTCTGAGCCTGCTGCCGGGCGTGATCGTGCAGCATGGCTTCACTGTGGTTGACCATCACGCCACCGAGTTTCTGGATCCGGCCGCCACTCTTCAGGGCTCTGCCAGACAGGATGACCCGCTGCAGGCGTTGTCTGCTGGTCAACACCGACAGCTCCATGCTGAACGGGCGGCCTGTCCGCATGCAGCGTCGGAACAGGGCGCGCACCCGGTTCTGGCCGGTCTGGCAGTAAAACAAGGCCTGCTCCGGTGACAATTCGGTGCCGGGGCGTAACTCCAGCAAACGGTAAATGCCTTCAGACCAGTTGATCTCGTTGGAGGTCATGTCCAGTTCCCAGAGCCCGAAACCTGCGCCCTGTTCGGCCAGTCTTAACAGGCGGTCGTCCATGTCGCCGCTGTCCTTGAGGGAAATGGCGGCATTGGCGGCCTGGTCTGAATCACGCATTTCCATGCGCAAACCGAGAATGGCGGTAAAAAAGAAGCCATCCTTGTGGCGGAAGGTCACCAGCACGGTCTGGCCGTTGTCCAGGTGATGGCGGTGAGCCGGGGCAAAAGGGTCGTCCTGTCGGGAAGCGAGTATGCGCTGCACAGGTTGTCTGATCAGTTCCCCGGCGTCGTAACCGAACATGGCCTCGGCATGGCGGTCGACGTGGGCAATGCGGCCATCTTCATCCACTCTGAGCAGGGTGGGCTGAATGACAGGCCCGGACAGGTCCGGCCGATAGCGTTGAATGATAAACTCTTTCACAGCACAGGTGCCCCTTCAGGAGGTGCCGGTTCCGGTCCTTGCCGAAATCCGGTCATCCTTTTATTTTTTTTCCGGTTTTGCCACGATTCGTTCATCATACTGACTATCTGATCGAAAATAACCACTTGCCGGAGCCCTCTTGACCGTTCTCGCACCGCCCATCGTTCTCGATTTTGAGGATGGCATCGACCGGAAAACCCTGCGGCGGCTGCGGGACCGGTTTCTGCTGGTCAATCGGCAGCGTTGGGAGCGGGCCTGTTCGGCTCTGACCTATCGGCAGCAGGTGGTGCTTGAACTCCTGCCACTGGCGTTTCATCTGAATCACCCCGCCCTGCCGGGCTATCTTGATGGCAATTGTCCGCAGGGCCTGGCCGGCTATACCCCGGGTAACGATGTGCTCAGCTCCGCACGCCGTTTTGCCCGCAGCTTCAGCGTGCGTGACCAGGGGCTGCGCAAAGCCGATCTCGACAGCCTGTTCCTGATGGGCAGTCCCGGCACCCTGGGGCACTCGGTTGCCAGTGACCTCGATGCCTGGCTTTGTCATCGGGAGGATTTGCCCGAACAGGGCATCCGCAGCCTGGAGCGCAAGGCTGAAAAGCTGTCGCAATGGGCGGCAACGCTAGGCGTTGAGCTCCACGTGTTTGTATTCTCCGCCAGCGATTGGCGGGCCGGCAGGCAGCGGGCCGAGGTCACCGGAGAGAACTGTGGCAGTGCCCAGCACTTTCTGTTGCTGGACGAGTTCTACCGGACAAGTATTCACCTGGCGGGGCGTTACCCACTCTGGTGGCTGATCCCGTCGGAGGCTGAGGCGGACTACGAGGAATGCCGTCGGCGGTTGGTGGAGTGCCGGTTCATCAAGGCCAGCGAGTACGTTGATTTTGGCGCCGTACCGTCGATTCCGGATGAGGAATTCCCCGGCGCCGGTATCTGGCAGCTATACAAAGGCATCGACGCGCCCTGGAAGGCCATTCTCAAGTTGTTCCTGATTGAGTGTTACGCCACCGATATCAGTCAGCCATTGTTGTCAGCCAGCTTCAAACAGGCGGTCTATCAGGGCCAAACCAGTGCTGATGTGCTGGATCCGTACGTCATGCTGTATCAGCGCCTGGAGCAATGGCTGTTGGCCAGTGGCGCTCCGGAACGCCTCGACCTGGTGCGCCGGAGCCTTTACCTGAAAGCGGGATTGCCCCTGACCCGGGCTGGAATGGCCGGGGACCAGTGGCGAATCGATTTGCTGCGGCAATTGGTGCAACAGTGGGAATGGACCGAAGACCGGCTGAGTGCCCTGGATGACCGCCAGCGCTGGCGGGCGGAAGATGTGACGGGCCTCCGGCGGACCATCGTAGCCGAACTCACCCACAGTTACCGCCTGTTATCTCGAATGGCCCGGGAACAGCGCACCCAGGCGGCCATTAGTGCCAATGATATCAACCTGCTGGGCCGCAAACTCTACGCAGCCTTCCAGCGCAAGGCGGGAAAGATTGAACTGGTCAACCCCGGCCTGGTGCCGTCGCTGGCGGAGGAAAACCTGTCTTTTCACCACCAGTCCGAGCAGGGAGGGGAAGGCGACGGTTGGTTGCTGTACCGGGATCTTGAAGATCCCTCTGATGCATTCTGGCAACCGGTGATCCGCCGTGCCGGCAATCTGGCGGAGCTGCTGGTGTGGTGTTATTGCAATGGCCTGTTGCACCGCTCAACCCGGCTGAACGTGCGTGCGGGCAAAAGTGTTGCCTCGGTGGCCGAGCTGAAAGACATTGTAGAGGTGTTGTCGGGCTTTCTGCCCATGCCTATGGCTCCGGCGCCCCGGGAAGCGTTGTCCCGAGGCGTGCGCCCGCTGAAAAACCTGCTGCTGATTAATGTCGCTGTGGATCCGCAAGCCCACCTGACCGAACGTGGGCTGCACAAGCTCAGTGCCCGTTCCGATTCCCTGGGGTTCAGCGGTGGTCGCGATAACCTGGTGCTGACCATTGATCAGATTACCCTGAACAGCTGGCATGAGATCAGCCTGCAGCACTATGCCGCCGGAGATACCCTGATCCAGTGCCTGAAGAACGTCCTGGCTCAGGTGGCCATGAATCCGGCCGAGCTGCCAGAAATGCGCGTGGCGGCCCCCAGTCGGGGGCATGGCAGCGCCATTGCTCGGCGGGTGCGTGAGTTGTTCGGGGATGTGCTGCGCCAGTTCTTTGCCGGTGGCACCGGACCACACCCCTTGCGTTACATCATTGAGATGGATCATCGCTATTTCCTGCTGCAGTTCAGCGGCCGTGAGCCCGGGTTTGTCGCCCTGGACAGCCGTGAAGCGCTGCTGGCCGCGTTGTTGCAGCCGCAGGATCAGTATCTGCCAATAGTGCCGGACCGCCATGCCCTGCGGGACGAGCCGGTGCTCAAAGCGGTCTGCGCAGCGTCCGAAGCGGGCAATATCCAGGTGTTCTGGTTGCTTCAGGGTGAGCGTGGCCAGCTCTGGGTTGTCGATGAGCATGGCAGTTTGTGGACCCGATCGGTGCGGGCGGGGCACCGCAATCACTTGCTCGGACCGTTGATGCGCTTTTTGGAGAATCTGGTAGAACGGCGTCTGTTGCGCCAGGCGGATAACCTGGACCCGGCGGGCGGTATCCGTTGTTACGAGATGGTGCGCCGTGACGGTCGCTGGCTCGCCGAACTTCGGCCCTACCAGAGCACCATGGCGCTGCCTTCGGGGCTTGAAGTGCAGGCAGTGGGCGTTCAGCAGGGTGACAGCACTCTGCGGTTCGATATTTACTGCAATGATCAGGAATTCAGTGTGCAGGAATACGGAGACCGGCTGATTCCCGCCGTCGCCCATTACATCCGTTCGCTGCGCCAGAGTGGCGAATCTTATCCGGTGTACCTCACCGATCTGCATCTGCCCCATGATCTGGACCCGCAGTTGTATCAACGGGATATCCAGACGGGGCAGTCACTGTATTACCGAACAAGCCTGGAAGACGCTCTCAACAGTTATCTGCCATAAGCCATCGGGTCCCTCGCGACAGGGGGCGGGTGTCGGGTATACTTCGGCCATTATTCACTCAGGGGTATGGGTATGCAGGTTGGATCATCTCGCCGACCGTGGGCGTTTGCGATGCTAGTGCTGTTGCTGCTTGCCGGTTGTGGCCAGAAAGGCCCACTGTACCGGGACGCACCGCAAGCAGAGCCGGCCCAGGCCGAGCAGACTGACGAGCGCTCCGACACCGACGAGGCGCCGGAGCGCTGATCGGCCAACCCTGCAGGAACCCATCCAGATATTCAGGATCAACATGGATCACTTCAATTACCGCAACGGCGAACTGTACGCCGAAGATGTTCCGGTGGCGTCAATTGCTGAGCGTTTTGGCACCCCGGCTTACGTATATTCCCGGGCCACCCTTGAGCGCCACTACCGGGCCTATGACAGCGCCCTGAGTGGCCGACCGCACCTGGTGTGCTATGCCGTCAAGGCCAATAGTAACCTGGCGGTACTCAACGTGCTGGCCCGCCTGGGTGCCGGTTTCGATATTGTTTCTGCCGGTGAGCTGGAGCGGGTGCTTCGTGCCGGTGGTGATGCCGCCAGGGTAGTGTTCTCCGGCGTTGGCAAACAGGAATGGGAAATGAAGCGCGCGCTGGAAGTCGGTGTACGCTGTTTCAATGTTGAGTCTGACACCGAGCTGGACCGTCTGAATGAAGTGGCCGGCGAGCTGGGCGTGAAGGCGCCGGTATCGCTGCGTGTGAACCCGGACGTCGATGCCGGTACCCACCCTTACATTTCCACCGGGCTGAAAGAAAACAAGTTCGGTATCGATATCGCCGAGGCCCCCCAGGTCTACGCCCGCGCCGCAGCCTTGCCGAACCTGGATGTGCATGGTGTGGACTGCCACATCGGTTCCCAGCTGACGTCTGTCTCGCCGTTCCTGGATGCGCTGGACCGGGTGTTGGTGTTGATTGATACCCTGGCGGATCAGGGTATTCACATTCGTCACCTGGACATGGGCGGCGGTCTGGGCGTGACCTACAATCAGGAACAGCCCCCGCAGCCTGCGGATTATGTCAAGGCTCTGGCCGGGCGGCTGGGTGATCGGCAGCTGGAACTGATCATGGAGCCCGGCCGTTCCATTGCCGCCAATGCCGGCATATTGCTGACCCGGGTCGAGTTCCTCAAGTGCACCGAGCACCGTAACTTCGCGATTATCGACGCCGCCATGAACGATCTGATCCGCCCGGCCCTTTACAGCGCCTGGCAGGCCATCATTCCGGTCCAGCCCCATCAGGACAGCGAGGAAAAAGCCTGGGACCTGGTCGGGCCGGTGTGCGAAACCGGCGATTTTCTGGGCAAGGATCGCAAACTGCGGTTGAAAGCGGGCGATTTGCTTGCGGTTCGGTCAGCCGGTGCCTACGGTTTCGTTATGGCGTCCAATTACAACACCCGTAACCGCCCACCGGAACTCATGGTCGATGGTGATCAGGTGCATGTGGTGCGCCGCCGGGAGACTCTGGACGATCAGCTTGGCCCTGAAAGTTGCCTGCCGGAATGAACGGGGAGCAAGAAATGAATCCGCAAAGACGGGGCCAGGGGCCGTTGCTCCGGTTTACCAAGATGCACGGGCTGGGGAACGACTTTATGGTGGTGGATGCCATCAGCCAGCCTTTCCGTCTGCGCCCGGAGTTGATCCGGGAGCTGGCGGACCGGAACTTTGGTATCGGCTTCGACCAGTTGCTGGTGGTCGAACCGCCGGGTCTGCCTGATGTGGATTTTCGCTATCGTATTTTTAATGCCGATGGTTCGGAAGTGGAGCAGTGCGGCAACGGCGCCCGCTGCTTTGCCCGGTTTGTGCGTGACCAGCGCCTGACCAACAAGCGGGTGATCCGGGTACAGACTGCCAAGGGCGTGATCGAGCTGAAAATCGGCAAGGATGGCCTGGTGATGGTTAATATGGGCGTGCCGGAACTCAATCCACCCGCCATTCCCTTCGCCGCGGACTGTCAGAAAAACGTATACACCGTGGATGTCGACGGCCAGACCGTCGAACTGTCGGCGGTCTCCATGGGCAACCCCCACGGGGTGCTGGTGGTAGACGACGTCGACACGGCGCCGGTGGCCACCCTTGGGCCCATGCTGGAGAAGCATGCCCGGTTTCCGGCCAGGGCCAATATCGGTTTCCTGCAGGTTATCGATCGAAACCATGCCCGCTTGCGGGTATTCGAGCGTGGTTCCGGGGAAACTCTGGCCTGCGGCAGCGGTGCCTGTGCGGCGGTGGTGGCCGGCCAACTGCGTGGGTTGCTGGATACCCGGGTGGAGGTGGAGCTACGGGGCGGCCGGCTGGTGATCGAATGGCAGGGTGATGGGTCCCCTGTTATGATGGAAGGCCCCGCTAAAACGGTATTTGAAGGTCAGCTTCGGCTTCCGGGCGATCCCCAGCCCAGGCGTCGCAGAAGTCCGCGAACCAACAAAACAAGGTCCTGACGGCTCAGGAGAACACGATGACAGAACAAACGGCCCGCCAGAAGGCCGGCGAACTCACCCGGGAGCAGGTGGCCGATTATCTTCGGGCCAATCCTGATTTTTTTCTGGATCAGGACGAGCTGCTGCGCAGCCTGACTCTGCCCCACGACAGTGGCCGGGCCATCTCGTTGGTGGAACGCCAGGTTCATCTGTTCCGTGAGCAGCGGGATACCCTTCGCCGAGAACTGGTGGAGTTGGTATCGATAGCCCGTCATAACGACCGGCTGTTCGAGAAAAGCAAACGGTTGCTGATGCAGGTGATTGAAGCCAAGTCACTCAACGACATGGCCGCTGCCATTGACGACAGCATTCGCGGTGATTTCGGCCTGGATGCTGCTTCGGTGTTGCTGTTCAGTGATTCGGCGCAACCGGAAAAAGGCGAGGGAGCCCTGCACATCGTCAACTCCGTTCAGGCCCGGGAGCGCCTCGGTTCGTTGTTGGAGGGCGACCGTGCGGTGTGCGGCCAGTTCCGTGAAAGCGAGCGGGAGTTCCTGTTCCCGGACCGGGATGAGCCGATTGCCTCGGTGGCCCTGGTGCCACTTCGTCACGAAGGTCTGGTTGGCGTTTTTGCTGTCGGCAGCTGCGCACAGGGCTATTTTGACCAGAGTATGGGGTCGCTGTTTCTCAGCTACATCAGCGATACCCTGAGCCGTCTGTTGCCTCCCATGCTTGATCGTTATCGCACAGACGCCCCGGTGTCTGGCCTGGCTGTGGAGAGTGGCCAGGGGTGACCGGGCTGGCGACGGACACCCGACCACCCGAGGCGATGGCCGCCCCGGTGGTTGCGTTTGTCCGGCATCTCGCCACCGAAAAGCGCCATTCCCCCCGCACCTGTGATCACTATCAGCGAGACATCGATCGTCTGGTCGCCTGGCTGATCGAAGTTGACATTCCGGCCTGGTCAGAGCTGACGATCCACGACATCCGCCGCTACGTGGCGCGGCTGAGCAGAGACGGGTTAAGTGGCCGGAGCATTGCCCGGCACCTGTCTGCCATTCGGCGTTTCTATCAGTTCCTGCTTCGGGAAGGGCTTGCCCGGGACAACCCCGCTCTGGACGTCCGGGCCCCCAAGAGCGGTCGCCGGCTACCGAAGGTGGCCGACGTTGACCAGATCAGTCAGCTGCTGGACATCAATCCGGACGACCCCCTGGAAATCCGCGACCTGGCCATGTTCGAGCTGATGTATTCTTCCGGTCTCCGTTTGGCAGAACTGGCCGGCCTGAGCCTGCCCGCTCTGGACCTGAAAGGCCGGGAGGTGCGCGTTCTGGGTAAAGGTAACAAGGAGCGCATTCTGCCGGTCGGCGGCAAAGCCGTCGCGGCTCTGAATCAATGGCTGGCCCACCGCACCGCCATGGCTAACGAGGGCGAAACCGCGGTATTCGTCAGTCAGCGGGGCGGTCGCCTGAGTCAGCGCAGTATCCAGGCCCGCCTGGCCCGCTGGGGTATGGTGCAGGGCGCCGACCAGCGCCTGCATCCGCACCTGCTGCGGCACTCCTTCGCCAGCCATATGCTGGAGTCCAGCGGTGACCTGCGTGCGGTACAGGAACTGCTTGGCCATGCGGACATCGCCACCACTCAGGTCTATACTCATCTGGACTTTCAGCACCTTGCCCGGGTTTATGACCAGAGCCATCCCCGGGCGCGTCGCCGTTCCAACAACAATACCAACCGCAAAGACAATGATCATGCCGGTTCTTGAGGGAGTGTTTCATGGCATCTGAGGAGTCCTGGAAAGATAAGTATCTCCGGGAACTGGACGAGGCAGAGCAGCGCGAAAAACAATGGCTGGCCGAGCGCAACGTGCTTGAGCGCATGCTGGTGCGAACCAGTCTGGCCTCGGAAGGCCAGACGCCAGAACTGGATAACCTGCTTAACCGCCTGAGATCCGATCTGCGTAAGCAGAAATTTGATGTTGATGCCTGGAGAAGCCTGCAGGATCAGATTGATAAAGCCATCACCCGGCTTGATGAGGCCGAACCGAAGAGCCCCGAAAGCTCTGCACAGCCTGCTGTTCCGGTGCAACAGATTGGCGGCGAGCACGATATTGCCGGAGATGGCCATCGGCTGAGAATTGCCCGCCGCGTTGGCCAGTTGTTAGGACAGCTGTTGAACCAGGTCAGTCTGGATCCGGAGGCTGAGTCCCAGGCCAGAACGCTGCAACAGACACTGTTATCCAGTAACGATTGGGAAATCCTGCGGGAAGGCCTTGATCAGGTCGCTGAACTGGTGATCGAGGCGGTTACCCGAAGCCAGCGGGAGTTTGAGACCTTCCTCAAGCGCCTGGACGAACGCCTGGAAACCCTGCGCCAGCATTTTTCGGAACAGTCTGATGCTCAGGCCTCCAGACAGGATGACACCGCTACTCTGGATCGGGAGATTCGGGAGGAACTGGGCAGGGTGTCCGAAGATATTCGCAGCAGTATGGACCTGCAGAGCCTCAAGCAGTCTGTGAGCCAGCGCCTCGAATTCATCGGCGGCGCTCTGGAGCGATTCCGCACGCGGGATGCCGAACGGGAAGAATTGCTGGCGCAGCAACTCAGTACCATGCAGGAGAAAGTTGCCGCCATGGAAGCGCACTCAGAGCAGATGCAGGCCCAGGTTCGAAGGGAGCGGGAACGGGCAATGACCGATCTGCTGACTCAGTTGCCCAATCGGGAAGCCTGGCAGGAGCGCCTTGCGTTTGAATACAACCGCTGGCAGCGTTACCGGCATCCGCTCAGTGTGTCTGTGATTGATATCGACCTGTTCAAGAAAATCAACGATTCGTTTGGCCATAAAGCCGGTGATCGGGTGCTGCAACTGGTAGCTCGGGAGATGAAAAGCCGGCTGCGCAGCACCGACTTCATTGCCCGGTTCGGTGGTGAGGAATTCGTGTTGCTGTTGCCGGAGACCGGACTGGAGGCTGCCCGGGACGTGGTTGAGCAGTTTCGTGAGCATGTCGGCAAACTGCCCTTCCATTTCGGTGGCAAACCGGTCTCTATCACCTTTTCTGCCGGGGTATCCGAATTCCGGGACGGTGATACCGAGGATGCCGTGTTCGACCGTGCCGACCGCGCCCTGTACCAGGCCAAGGATGCTGGCCGCAATCAGGTAATGGTGGATTGACGGCGCTGTTCAGTGTCGCAGCAGGGCGTCCAGTTCATCAATAATTTCTGCCCAGTCGCTATCTTCTTCCAGTCCTTCCTCAAGAAATTGCGACTGGCTCTCGGACCAGAAAGGTGCGTCCTGAATGGCAATCTCCGAGGGCAGAGGGGAATGCCGCGCCACAAAACTCTCGATGCTGCCCTGTTCTGAAGGCAGGCCAAGTTGTTCAAACAGAGTGCTCAGCGTGTGTTTGCTGGTGTCCATAAGACCGTTTCCCCTTTATATGTTGAGGCAGTATGAAATCTTCCACATTTGCAGGTATTGTTCCCTGAAATGTAGTGGAACCACCGAGGATATCCAGTGAAGTCTCTTCCACAGCTAATGTATGGCCTCTTGTTTGTCCTGATTCAAGGGGTCGTGTGGGCGGAACCACCCCAGGCCTCACCGGCGCCGGTTCTCGGCGCTGCAGACCTGGAGTGGTTAGGCCAGCAGGAACGCTTTCGGGTGGCTGTAACGCAGAGTCAAGTGCCGCTGGTATTTGATACCGGGGAGGGTTCGCTGGCGGGCATCTGGATTGATTACCTTGCGCGCTTGTCGGACAAACTTGGTGTGCCGGTGGAGCCCTTTATGGCCAGTGATCAGGTGGACGACGCCGACCTGGTTCTGACAACCCGTATTCCAGGCTCACCGGTTATTCCCGGCCTTCGGCATACTTCACCAATGATGTCGCTGACCTATGGCATATTCGTAAATGCCGGCGACGCCGCCTACCGGACGCTTTCTGATCTGGAATCGGCTAACGTCGCGATTATTGGTGGCGACCCTAACCAGTTCCCTTTGCTGGACCCGATAGATAACTTTTCACCGGTTCCGGTCGCCAGTCTTGGAGAGGCCATCAGCCTGGTCCTGTCCGGTAAGGCTGACGCCTTCCTTGGGCCGGTGCCGGTAGTCTCGGATTACCTGGAATCGGCCATGATCAATGGCGTAGGTCTGGCGGTTCTGCTGGATAATCGCCCGGTAGACGTCGTATTGCAGGTGCCGACCAGCCATGATCGTTTGTTCCGGGTATTCGACCGGGCCATTCAGGCACTTAGCCACAACGAACACCGGGATATTCGTCAGTCCTGGTTGCAGGCGAACATGCCCGCCCTGGAAGGCCGTGGCGTGGCCCTGACCACTTCAGAGTTGGAGTGGCTGAAACGTCATCCGGGGTTGAAAGTGGGTATGCGTGGCGATTGGCCGCCGTTTGAGTTTGAGCAGGATGGCCGCCCGGCGGGCCTGGCGTCTGACCTGGTTAAACGGCTGGAGGAGAATCTGGACGTCCGCTTCAATCGGGTTATTGCCGGCTCCCGACAGTCGGCCGAGGAAATGCTGAAAGCGGGCGAGGTGGATATTCTGCCAGGCATGTCCCGTACACCCCGAACCGAGCAGGAGTTCCTGTTCACCCGGGCCTATGTGTCGGTGCCGATTGCCCTGGCCATTCGGGACACCGGCCGGTTCATTGGTGACCTGAGAGAGCTACGGGATGAGCGGGTAGGTGTGGTCAACCGCCAGGCCAGTCACGACTATCTGTTGATCAATCACCCAAACCTGGACCTGTACCCGCAGAAAACCGTGGAAGAGGGGCTTCTGGCGCTATCCAACGGCGACCTGGATGTCATGGTTACCCACATTCCGGCGGTGAGTTACACGGTTGCCAGGCTGGGCCTGTCAAACCTGCGGATCACCAGCATCACGCCCTACCAGTATGATCTTCGGCTGGCGGTCAGCAAAGACAACCCGGTTCTTCACCGAATCCTCAACAAGGCCCTGAGCAGTCTGCCGGCCTCGGAAACCGAGGCGGTGTATAACCGCTGGATACATCTGGATATCGAACAGGAAACCGACTACACGGTGGTCAGGCGCATCATTCTGATTGCCATTGTGGTGGTGCTGATCTTCCTGTATTGGAACCGCAAGCTATCGCTGGAGGTAGACGAGCGAATTCGGTCAGAGAATGCCTTGCGGCGCAGTGAAGACGAACTGCGAGCGGCAAAGCTTGAGGCCGAACGTCTGGCCCGGGAGGCGGAGACCGCGAGCAGGGCCAAGAGTGAGTTCCTGGCGAATATGTCGCACGAGATAAGAACGCCGATGAACGCGGTCATCGGCTACAGCGATCTGCTCTACAATTCGGTGACTGATCCCCAGCAGCGCAACTACCTGAATGCCATTCGCGCAGGCAGCCGCAGCCTTCTGATGCTGATCAACGACATTCTGGACCTGTCACGCATCGAGGCCGGCAAAATGCGCCTCGACTTTGGTCCGGTCTCGGTTCGCCGGCTGCTCAGTGATGTCCGGCATATCTTTGATCTACGGGCCACCGAGCAGGGTATTACCCTGGAGGTGAGTGTGGGCTCCGGTATGCCCTCGGCAATGATGCTGGATGAAACCCGGTTGCGCCAGGTGTTGTTCAATCTGGTGGGTAATGCCATCAAGTTCACTCACCAGGGTGGCGTGACAGTGCGGGCCGTGGCAAAGGAGCTGGAGGAATCCACCGGCAAGGAGGCAGATATTCGCTACTACCGGTTAAAAGTGACCGTGGCCGACACCGGCATTGGCATTGCGCCGGATCAGCAGGATCGCATTTTCGATGCCTTTGAGCAGCAGGAGGGACAGAGCTCCCGGCGGTATGGTGGCACCGGTCTGGGCCTGGCCATCAGCCGAAAGCTGGTGGAAATGATGGGCGGTGAACTGACGGTCAAGAGTGAGCCGGATGCAGGGTCTACCTTTACCCTGGTCCTGCCCCGGGTTGAGGCCACCGTTGAGCAGGCTGAGGATGACGGAGCACCGGAGGAGGCTGAGCGGTTGCTGGCGCAGACCATGAGTATGCAGGAGCGAGGCTGGCTACGAGAGAAACTGGCGGAAGACTTCGGTGACCAGTGGCAGGATGTTCGAGAAAGCGGCGATCCGGAACAGATGAAGGACTTTGCACTACGAATTTTAGAGTGGGGGCAGCGCCATCGTTCGCCGTCGGTCACCAGCTATGGTGAAAAACTGCTGGCGGATGTGGAGGCGTTCAATCTGGATGCAGTCAACACGGCACTGGACGCCTTTCCCAAGTTGCTGGGCCAGCGTTGAGCTGGCCAGCGGCTCAGAGGCAGTCGAACTGGGATTTTCGGTCGAACGCCACCGATACCATGTCGTAGCCGGAGTCTGACAGGGAGCGAATCAGCTCGCGGTCCTTCAGCAGGGTCATGCAAACTTTGTGAACACTGGCCTGAAGCTGTTCAACTGCCGGATTCTGGCCGTTGAGCCGGAAGTCAACGATCAGATATTTCCGGTCTACGGCTGCCCGTTCGGGTATGTCTTCCCGTTCCACGCTTTCAAAGCCGATATAGGTCGCTTCCTGTTTGGAAAACACCTGGCTCATCAAGACGTCAAGATTTTCGGCGTGTACCTGGCTGGCAGCCAGCGACAGCACAACCGCAGGGGCAAGGGCGTAGAGTCTGGTGCGCATAACAGGCACTCCCGAAAACGTATAAGACACATTCCATGTAACCAAGTGTAAAGTTTGGTTACGGTTGATTATTGCAGAGCGTGTCGAAAATTTCGTCACTTATGCCGGGTATTTTTCAATTGTTTGCATTTCGGACGTATTTCCGGGCAGCCAGGCCATCTGCCGCTTTTGCCGGCCTGCCGTCAGGCTGGTTTTCCGCTATCATGAAGCCAGAATCATTGGGAAAGTGAGAGGAATAGCCATGTTCCAGCTTGTATTCAAGGGTGAGTGCGCACCGGGCACTGATGTGGAAACCGCCCGCAATAACGCACGGAGCCTGTTCAAGGCCAGCGTTGAGCAACTGGACCGTATGTTCAGCGGCCAGCCAGTCGTTATTCGTAACAAGCTGGAGCAGGTTCAGGCGGAAAAGTACCAGGCGGTATTGCGCAAGCATGGCATGCTTGCTCACATTCAGCCGATGGCCGGGGCGGCGCCTGCTCCCAAACCTGTGCCCACTCCCCCAGCTACCCCGGAAGCGGCTGAAGCGCCGCCTGCCCCGCCGAAACCAGCCACTGGAAGCAGGGTGCCTGCCACCGAGCCGGGAGATCGCCTGCCGGTGGCCGGCGAAAAAGTGGATGATATCCTGGCTGGCTCAGGCCTGACTCTGGACCCGGTCGGTGTCACCCTCGTGGAACATGAAGATCCGGAAGCGCCGATGTTCGAGCACCTGGACGACTGGAGCCTGGCGCCTCCGGGCTCAGAACTGGGCGTACAGCGGGATTTGCCCCCGCCCGTGGTACCCGACGTTTCTCACCTTTCCCTGGCCGACGATGATAAGCACCGCGACAAGAGCTAAACGGGGTTTGCCAGGTTGTCGGTATTATCTGTTCCTGTTGGTTATTCTGGCCCCCCTGTTGTGTGCGCCCGTACTGGCATCGGAACCCTCAGAACGCCCGAAAGTTGGGCTGGTGCTCAGTGGTGGTGGTGCCAAAGGCATGGCCCATGTGGGTGTTCTTAGGGTTCTGGAAGAAATGCGGGTGCCGGTGGATGTGGTGGTTGGTACCAGTGCTGGCTCTGCAGTGGCTGCACTCTACGCGTCAGGCATGTCGGTTTCCGAGATTGAGCAACGGTTCCTGGAGCTGGACTGGTTATCCAGCTTCCGTGACGACCCCGGCCGGGCTTTCAAGCCGGTCAGGCGCAAAAAGGACGATTGGCGCTTGCCACTGGTTCCCGGCCTGGGGGTGAGCACGACGGGTGTACATCTGGGCGGAGGCCTCGTCACCGGTCAGAATCTTGGTTTTATCCTCAATGAACTCACCCGCAATGCGGCTCTGGTCGACAATTTCGACCACTTGCCCATTCCTTATCGGGCGGTGGCCACCGACCTTGAAACCGGAGACGAGGTGGTTATCGGTGACGGTAATCTCGCTGAGGCAATTCGGGCCAGCATGAGTATTCCCGGCGTTTATGCGCCGGTTGAGCGCAACGGTCGGTTGTTGGTAGATGGAGGCATTGCCAACAACCTGCCGGTCAGCGTGGCCCGGGACATGGGAGCCGATCTGATCGTTGCCGTGGACATCACCGATCCGATGATGAGTGCGGACCAACTGCGGGAGGCCCTCTCGGTGGTGGGGCAACTGACCACCCTGATAACCCGCAGAAACACTGACGCCCAGTTGGCGATGTTGACCGAGCAGGACGTGTTGGTTCACCCGGACCTAGAAGGCTTTGGCTCCGCCGATTTTTACGATGCCCCGGTCCTGTTTGAGTTGGGTGCCACCGCCGCCCGTGACCATGCGGTCGCCCTGAACCGGCTGTCTGTGTCAGAGGCGCAATGGGCGGCTTATCAGTCGCGCCGGGCTGCGGGCAGTTGGGTGCCAGGGCCGGTGGTTCGGGTTGAGATCGCCCAGGGTGAGCGCCTTGCGACCGACTTTCTGAAGGAGAGAATTCGCCAGCAGCCGGGCGAGGTCCTGGGTGTGCAAGAGCTTGAGGCAGATCTGAAGCGTATCTATGGCCTCGGCTATTACGAATCGGTGGGCTGGTCGCTGGCACCCGCGGAAGAGGGTGCGGTCCTGGTGGTCCGGGCACGGGAGAAAAGCTGGGGCCCGAACTACCTGTCATTCGGGCTCAACTATGAGGACAACTTTGAGGGTGACACCCGCTTCAATCTGGCGGCTGGCCTGCGCATGACCGAGCTCAACCGGCTAGGTGCCGAATGGCTGACCGGTGTCCAGTTGGGCACCCAACCCTGGGTCCGGAGCCAATGGTACCAGCCGCTAACCTACGGATATGACCGGTTTGCCGTTGTCGGCATGGAGTATCGTCGGGATGACTACAGTATCTATGATCAGGGCCGGCGCATTTCGGAAGTGGATGTTACCTTCCGGCAAGTGGACCTGGCCCTGGGTATGGAGCTCGGAGGCAACGGCGAAATCCGGCTGGCCTACGTCCGTGGCTACGCCACGGTTGAGGACGAAGTGGGCGTTCCGGTTGCACCCGCTGACAATGTTCATCAGGGGCACGTTAGCCTGCAGTTGGTGCACGATTCCCTGAGCGATGCTTTCTTCCCGAAATCCGGTGCCTTTGCCGGGATCCGAGGGCGGATTGAACGGGAAGACCTGGGTTCAGATAGGCATTTTGATGGTGTGACAGCCATGCTCCTGGGTACGGGTACCTGGGAACGCTTCAATCTGACCGGTCTGTTGTATACCCGCCAGATTCTCAGCGGGGATGCCGGTATCGAGAATGCCGCCCGACTGGGTGGTTTTCGCCAGCTCTCCGCCTACGCACCAGGAGAAATCACCGGCAACGACGCCGTGTTGGCGTCTGTATACGGCCGGCGGGAATTCGGAGGTCCAGTCATGCCCTGGTTTGCCGGTGCCGGTTTTGAAACCGGCAACGCCTGGGACAGTATGCGTGATGCCCGTTGGGGCGATACGGTGCGGTCCTGGAGTGCTTTTGCCGGCGTGGACACCCTGTTTGGGCCGGTACAGCTGGCCGCTGCCTACAATAACGAGGATAACTGGACGGCCTACCTGAACATTGGTTTCTCGTTTACCCAGTTGTTCTACTGAACAGCAGCCAGCGCCAGCCTCAGCCCACGTTGATGGCGGCCAGAACCTGCTCGCATTGCTGGAGCGCATAACGGTGCAGGATGTCTGCCAGGGCGGCTTCGTCCCGGTTACCAATGGCGCGAATGGACTCTTCCATGTGCACCAGGTTGTCTTCCAGCACCTGGGTGCCGCCCTGGCGAAAAGCAACAAACGCACAGCGTTTGGCGGAGGGCCAGAGATCGTCAATGGCGGAGACAATAAAGTAGTTGTCCGCATACACCAGCGATGCCTGGGTGTATTCAATGCCCAGTTCCAGAAATGCCATCAGGTCATTCTTCTGGTAACAGTCCTTCATCTGCTGGTACAGGCTTTCAAGCCGTGCCATGTCCTCCGGTTGCCACTGCCGTACCAGTTTTTGGCCGGTGTGGGTCAGGTACAGCTCGAGAATTTCATAGAGACTGCGGACAAAGTGCTCATCAAGCGGGGTAACGAACGCGCCCTTGCGCGGCACATTACGGACCAGATGCCGCTTCTCCAGCAGTAACAGCGCCTCGCGGATAGATCCATGACTGACGTCCATCTCCTTGGCCATGGCGCTCTCGTAGATGCGCTCACCGGATCTCAGTTGTTCAAAGGCAATCAGGTTTTCAATATGGCGGGCGACTTGTTCAGTCAGGGTTTCTCTGGGCTTGAATGCGTTCATGGATTATCTGTTTACAGCAGGTGAACCGTCGGAAAGTCCATGGTCGCACAATGTTTTTACCGGAGCCAGAATAACCGCTACAGCAACGGTGCCAGCAGTCGCACCGCGCGACAGCTGAGTCGGAAGAGGATGGAACGGTCCTGGTAGTCCCGTTCAGTCATTCTCTGGCAGTACTCAAGATCTTCCCGGAGCATGGTATCGACCGAGCGGACGAAATCCCCGTTGGTGTTCACCGCCGTTATCTCGAAGTTCAGGCGCATGGAACGATTGTCCAGATTGGCTGTGCCGACGGCAGCATAGCGGTCATCCACCAGCACCACCTTCTGGTGCATGAAGCCGGGCTGGTAGCGATAGATCCCGATGCCGGCCTGGCTGGCCTGCACGAGGTAGGAGTACGCCGCCAGGCGAATAAGCCGGTTATCGGTTTTTTCCGGAATCAGGATGCGAACGTCCACCCCACGCAAAGCCGCGAGCTGAAGGGCATTCATGATCTGGAAGTCTGGAACAAAATAGGGCGATGCGATCCAGATTCGGGTGCGGGCGTTGTTGATGCTGTTCAGGAAGAACAGTGTGCAAGTCTCCCAGGTGTCTGCCGGCCCGGTGGGCAGGACCAGAACCTGCTGGTCACCGCCGGTGTTAAAGCTCGGGTGCCAGTCCAGTTCCGGGCGGATATTGCTGGCCCAGTGCCAGTCTTCCAGCCACGCCAGTTGCAGACCGGTTACGGCGGGCCCCTCAATGCGACAGTGGGTGTCACGCCAAGGCTCCTGGTCCATCGCCGTGCCCAGGTATTCGTCGCCGAGGTTGATGCCGCCAACAAAGCCCACCTTGCCATCGCATACCAGCAATTTCCGGTGGTTCCGGAAATTGATCTGGAACCGCCGGCGGCGAACGTTACCGTTACCAAAGGAGGCAATGCGCGCGCCGGCGGCCGCCAGTTCCTTCAGCCAGCGTCGGGACAGCAACACGCTGCCGATGTCGTCGTACAGGAACCACACCTCGACACCCTGCGCCAGCTTGCGTTCCAGAATTGCCTTGATGCGTTGCCCCACCTTGTCTGAACGCACGATGTAGAATTCCAGCAGAATGTACCGGCGGGCATCTTCCATGGCTTCGAACAGGGCTTCGAATGTTGCTGAGCCGTCTCTCAGCAGAGTGCATTGGTTGCCGCTGGTAAACGGCTGCCGGCTCAGCTTGCACAGTACCTGAAGCTCGTCGCTGAAATGTTCGTGGCCGGGGTTGGAGATAGACGTGGTCTGCTTCTCGAACTGGTCCAGCAAGGTGGTCAGGGACTGGTCTCCCATCCGGCGCGCTTTGACGTAACCGCCAAAGCGGCTGCGGCCAAACAGCAAAAACAGTGGCACCGCAATGTAGGGCAGGCCCACCAGCGCGATGATCCAGGCAATGGCTCCCTGTGCCGTTCGATAGCTGAGCAGAATCCGGTAAATGCAGGCGAGTGCCGCCAGGTAGAGGGCGGCAAGGGGGATGGCCAGGAGCGAAAGGTTGTCCGGGGTCATTCGTTGCGTTCCTGGTGGTTTGCCCGGAACTGGGCGGGTGCCACGCCGGTCCAGCGCTTGAAGGCCCGGCTGAAGGCGCTGAGCTCGGAAAAGCCGAGTAGAAAGGCAATTTCCCCCAGGGCGTACTGATCGTCGGCCACATATCGGAGAGCTTTGTCCTGGCGCACCTGTTCCACCAGATCATGAAAGCTCAGTCCCTCCTTCTTCAGCTTACGGTAAAGAGTCTGCCGGCTCATGTGGCATTGCCGGGCCAGGGTGTCGGCATCAATGCGATCGGTGGCCATCTGCCGTGAAATCAGGCGGCGAACCTTGCGGCTGAATGACTTTCGCGTTTGCAGGCGGGCCAGCACCGTATTGACCTGCTTTAGAACAGCGGAATAGACATACGGGTTGCGGTGGGGAATCGGGTGCCCGAGGTGCTGGCTGGAGAACGCCATTCTGGTGATGCCCGTACCAAAAATAACCTGCCCGCCAAACAGTTTCCGGTACTCGCCGGCATAGCTGGGTTCCGGGTGGGCTATCTCAAGCCAGTCGGCCTTAATACCCCGGTGAATAAAATGGCGGGTTCTGCACAGGGCGGCCGCCAGGGTGCGGTCCATGTCCTGGCGACTGTAGTGGTCGGGGTGGTCCGGCTGCCAGGTCAGAATGGCCTGATCGGGCGTCTGCTCAAAACTCAGGGTAACGGATTCGTTGATCAGCCGGTGTAAACGCACATACTGCACCACAGCCTCGCCCAGGGTGTCGCAGTTGAAGAATACATGGCCCACCAGCCCCATCCGTTCCGGGTCAACCACCTGCCCGGCGTGCAAGCCAACGCCGGGGTCTCCGGTCAGTTGTTCCGCAAGATCCCAAAGCTGGTAGTGAGTGCTGGCGGGAATGCGCAAATCCGGATCTTCCAGCGCCTCGAGGCTAAGGCCGGCGAGGGCTTCTATCCTCTGGCGATTCAACAGCCCGAGCGTATCCAGGTAATGCACCAGCGCCAGGGTGCTGGAGGCGGCAACCTGCGGGGTATCCGCTGGGTCTTTTTGCGCGTGCATGCCGATGGCTGGCTCCGGATGGTCGAGTGTTAAGGTGATACAAAATGTCAAACGATCGGCACAGCCAGTCAACGGCTTGCCACACGTTCAACGATAGCATGGTCGTCATAAGGTTGAAGTAGCCAATAGGCAAAATGGAGGTGTTGTATGGAACGGGAAATCTTTGTACCCCATAACGAAGCCGAGCGTAAAAACGTTTTGGCACTGGCGGAATATCTGGACAGCATCTTTTACTGCTGAGCTGTCCGTCGTAATGTCTGTGACCTTCTGGCCGGGATGATCCCGGCTTTTTTCTGCCTGCGGTTTGCCTGCCTAATTTCCGCTTGCCCCCGACTCTGGCGATGGTAGTGTATCCGGTTCAACCCGATAACCGGAGGCTGTCAGCGTATGAGCGTGGAACTGAATCATCGTATTACCGGCCAGGGCGAGCCCCTTATCCTGCTGCATGGACTGTTCGGCTCCCTTGAGAATCTTGGAGGTATCGCCCGTCGTCTGGAAGACGGCTGGCAGATTCACGCCCTCGATCAGCGCAATCACGGCAACTCGCCGCACACCGACGACATGGATTACCCGGCCATGGCGGCCGACGTGGTGGCCTACATGGACGCCCGGAATATCGACAAGGCCTGGGTGCTGGGTCATTCCATGGGCGGTAAGGTGGCGATGCAGGTGGCCCTGGGTTATCCGGAGCGGGTCAAGGGCATCATCGTGGCGGACATAGCACCGGTCACCTACAAAGCCCGACACGATGCGGTTCTGGATGGCATGAAAAACCTGGACCTGGCTGGCGTAACAACCCGCCAGGAAGCAGACAAGCGCCTGGCCGAATTCGTTGAGATTCCGGGCGTGAGGCAGTTCCTGCTGAAAAACCTGGAGCGCCTGCCGGCGGGGCAGGCCGATGATGGGAATCCGCTGTTTCGTTGGCGCCTGAATTTGCCGGTGATCGACGCCTGTTATCAGAAACTGGCCGCTGCGCCGGAGGGTGATGGCCCATACAACGGCCCGGTGCTGTTCATCAAAGGCGCTGATTCCGCCTATATACAGAGCAAACATCAGGACACCATCCGCCAACTGTTCCCGGCCGCCGAGCTCAAGATAATCGAAGGTACCGGGCATTGGCTGCATGCAGAAAAGCCCGATACCTTTGCGGCTTTATGTCGTCGTTTTCTCGGATCCTGACGGCCCGTCCTGCGTTGCCAGAAACCCGGTAATGTCTGCTAAGGTTAGGGTGCTTCGCTATTGCCTTCTGGCTAACAGTCACCAATGGATCGTGCGCACATGATGAAATGGTTGTTGATAGGCCTGCTGATCATCTTTCTGCTGCTGGGCAGCTTCCTGCTCACACCGTCGCCAGTTGACAGCAAGGCCTGGGATGCACCATCACCGCCTGCCATGACCGGTGTGTTGGCGCCCAATGAACGCCTGCGCCTGGCCGATCTGCTGGCCCGGGGGCAGGTCTATGGTCCGGAAGATACCACCGTTGATGATGATGGTGTTCTCTATACCGGTACCCAGGACGGCAAGATCGTTCGGGTGTTTCCGGACGGTACCGTCGAGAATTGGCTGGAAACCGGCGGGCGGCCACTGGGTATGGTGTTCGATGCCCAGGGCAACCTGATTGTCGCGGATGCCTGGAAGGGTCTGCTGTCTATCTCGCCGGAGGGCACGATGTCGGTTCTGACCCGTGAGGCCGAAGGTACGCCGTTCCGGTTTACCGACGACGTGGACATCGCGCCGGACGGCCGCATCTACTTCACAGACGCCAGTTCCCGCTTTCGTCAGCCGGATTACATCCTGGATCTGCTGGAGATGCGACCCCACGGCCGCTTGCTTCGCTATAACCCCCGTACCCGCCGTACCGAAGTCCTGCTGGCCAACCTGCATTTTGCCAACGGCGTAGCGATTTCACCGGCCGGTAACTATGTGCTGGTTAACGAGACTTGGAAGTACCGTATCCTGAAGTACTGGATCACCGGGCCCAGGGCCGGCCAGGCCGAAGTGTTTGCGGACAACCTGCCAGGCTTCCCCGACAACCTTGCGGTGGATGCCGAGGGCCGATATTGGGTGGCGTTCCCGACGCTTCGCAATGCCCAGGTGGACAGTATGCATCGCAAGCCATGGCTGAAAGATCTGGTGGCCAAGTTGCCGGACAGCCTAAAGCCCCAGCCACAGGAGTACGGGCTGGTTGTTGCCTTTGATGCCAGCGGACAGATGATTACCAGCCTGCACGATACCCGTGGCAGCCACCTTCAGGAAATCACCTCGGTGAATCCCCACGAGGGCGTTCTATACTTTGGTTCACTTCACAATGACCGTATTGGCCGGCTACCGTTGCACGCTATTCCCGGCCTTGGAGAGCAACCATGACACAGGCGCTGAACTGGGACTTGCCTGACCCGTTTACCATGACCATCACCGTGCGCCCGGAGGACACCGATCGCCTCGGCCACGCCAATAACGTGGTGTACGTGCGCTGGCTGGAAGAGGTGAGCTGGCAGCACATCGAGAGCCTGGGCATGACCTGGGCCTTGCATGAAGAAACCGGCAAGGCCATGGCGATTACCCGCACTGAGCTGGATTACCTGGCCTCTGCCAATGCCGGAGACGAACTGGTGTTGGGGACCTGGCTGACGGACTGGGATGGTCGTTTCCGCTCGGCTCGCCAGTTTCAACTGATTCGCCCGGCCGACGGCAAAACCTTGCTGCGGGGGCTTTCTACCCATGCCTGTGTCGACATGAAATCCCAGCGGCCAGCCCGGGCGCCCAAGGCCTTCGCCGAGATTCTTGGCGGCGCGCTGGTTGCCGGCGGCCGTGGCCTGCCCGGGTGAGGCCGGGCCAGTAAAATTCTGCTAGTCTGAGAATTCAGGCCGGTAACGGCACCGTTCACTGCTGTCTGGAGACACCCATGGAATCATCTGATCTGACCGAATCCGGCACCATGCGCCATGTGGTCTACGATCGCTTTGGTGAGCGTGATGTGCTGCGCGTGACAGAATCGCCTATTCCGGAGCCGGGTGAGGGCGAGGTACTTGTTCGGGTACACGGCGCCGGCCTCAATCCCATTGACTGGAAAACCCGCAAGGGTATGGGGTTCGTCGCCACCCAGATCGAACACAGCCTGCCCTGGACGCCCGGCTACGACGCCGCCGGTGAAGTGGTGGGGGTGGGTGAAGGCGTGACCACGCTGGTGCCCGGCGACCGGGTGATGGGCATGATCGGTTTCCCGGTCACCGGCGGAGCCTACGCCCAGTACGCCATTGCCGACGCTGAAGATCTCGCCATCGTGCCGGAGGAGTTGGACCTTATCGCGGCTGCCGGCGTGCCTCTTGCCGCGCTCACTGCCTGGCAGGCTCTCTTCGAGGTGGCTGAACTGGAGTCTGGTCAGAAAATCCTGATCCATGCCGGGGCCGGCGGTGTCGGGCACTTTGCGGTTCAGTTTGCCCTGGAGCGGGGCGCCCATGTCATTGTGACGGCGTCCTCCCGTAACCGGGATTTCCTGGCGGAACTGGGGGTACATGAGGTGATTGATTACCACACCACCGACTTCACCGAAGAATGTTATGGCCTGGACGTGGTGCTGGACCTGGTAGGGGGCGAGACCGGTAAACGTTCTCTGCAGACCCTGAGCGATTCCGGCGTGCTGGTCACCATCCCCACGGTGACTGCCGATGACGTGGTCAGCGCGGCAGAGGCCATGGGCGTTCGGGCCCACGGGATGCGTTCACGGCCGGATGCCTTCCACCTGGATGAAATTGCGGAGCTGATTGAAGACGGCGACGTGAAAGTCCACATTGACCAGGTATTTGCGCTGGACCAGGTGCAGGACGCCCACGAGTTGCTGGAAGGCGGTCATGTTCGGGGCAAACTGGTGCTGGATTGCCGTTAATCGGCCTGATTGGCTTGGCGGGCAATCCGGTTCAGTAACCGGGAGGCGGCAAAGAAGCCAAAACTGGCGGTCACCGGGCTGGCTGCGCCGAACCCGGAGGCGCAGTCGAGCCGCACCGGCCCATCGGTGGCCGGCTTCTGCAGGCACACCTCGCCATCGGCGGCAGGGTAGGTAAGCTGCTCCAGTGAATACACCGCCTCAATGCCGAAACGCCGCTTTGGGTTCCGTGAGAACCTGTACTCCCGGCGCAGCATGTTGCGTACTTTCGCCAGCAACGGGTCCTGGGTGGTCTTGCTCAGGTCTGCCACCTGAATCTGGGTCGGGTCCATCTGGCCACCGGCCCCGCCGGCACAGACAATCGGAATCTTGCGCCGCTGGCAATGGGCAATCAGCGCTGCTTTCGCCTTCACGCTGTCGATGGCATCCACCACTCCGGTCATATCCTCGGTAATCAACTCCCCCACGTTTTTGGTGGTCAGAAACCCGAAATGCACGCGAATATCTGCCTGGGGATTGATGGCCTTCAGCCGCTCGGCCATGGCATCGGTCTTGGTGCGGCCATATTGGCCCTCCAGAGCATGCAACTGGCGGTTGGTGTTGGACACGCAGATATCGTCCATATCAATCAGGGTGAGCGTGCCGATACCACTGCGCGCCAGTGATTCCGCCGCCCAGGAGCCAACACCGCCCAGGCCGACGATGGCAATATGGGCATGACGGAATGCGTTCAGGGCCTTGCGGCCATAGAGGCGCTCTATGCCGCCAAAGCGGAATGGGTAATCATCGGCGGTCATTCAGCCTCCGGAATGCAGGGGAGAAAACAAAGGCGCATTGTAACCGAGACAACGGCGGGCGGGAAAATGCGATAAAAAAAGCCGCGCAAAGCGCGGCTTCAAGAAGGTACCCGGCTCGGCAAGAGGCGGGTTGGACTAGTTCAGAGACACTAATCAACGTGACTATTATCAAGTTCTGATCTGTCTTGAAGAAGGTCAGAAGTTGCCAATCGTCGGTCATTTCCGGCCAGGTTTTTTGGCCTGACCGGTATTGCCGTTTAAGCCACCCAGTGCTCGTCTTCAAACGCCATCAGACTGTCTTTGCCGGTCTGGATGTCTTTCAGCAGCCAGTCCACCTCGGGCATCAGCTTCTCGAAGTAGTAGCGGGCGGACACCTGCTTACCTTCGAGCAGCGGCTTGTTGCCCTCGCCAAGTTGCAGCTGTTGGCCTGCAATGCCCGCCATTCGGGACCACAGATAACCGATGACGGTCAGGGCCATAATCCGCAGGTACGGGGTGGCGGCGGCGCCGGCTTGCTCCGGGTCTTTCGGGGCATTCTGGGCCAGCCATAGGGTGGCCTGCTCCAGGCTCTTGACCGCACCCTTGAGTTCTTCGCGGTAGGGCGCCTCCGGGTTGTCCTTCAGGTATCCAGTCAGTTCTGCGAACAGGGCGCGAACCAGTTGGCCGCCCTTGAGGGACAACTTCCGGCCCACCAGATCCATAGCCTGAATACCATTGGTGCCCTCATAGATGCGGGCGATACGGCCGTCCCGGACCAGTTGCTCCAGCGGCCAGTCCTGAGTGAAACCGGAACCACCCAGAACCTGCTGCCCCCAGTTGGCGTTGTTGTAGCCTTCGTCGGTCAGGAAAGCTTTGACCACCGGGGTCAGTAGCTGTACCAGGTCATCGGCGTTTTCACGCACGCTTTCATCCGGATGAGCCACAGAAAGATCCAACTGGTGGCCAGTGAACAGGGCCAGGGCCCGCATGCCCTCGTTCAGCACCTTCTGGCGCATCAGCATGCGGCGTACGTCCGGGTGTACAATGATCGCGTCAGCCGGACCATTCGGGTTCTTGGGGCCGCTCAGGGAACGGCTTTGCAGGCGTTCCTTGGCAAATGCCAGGCTTTCCTGGTAAGCCATCTCGGCGAGGCCGAGCCCCTGCATGCCCACCATCAGGCGCGCTTCGTTCATCATGGTGAACATGGCGCTCATTCCCTTGTTCGGCTCGCCCACCAGCCAGCCTTTGGCGCCTTCGAAGTTCATCACGCAGGTGGCGGAACCTTTGATGCCCATCTTATGCTCCAGACCGCCGCAGAACGCCGGGTTGCGCTCGCCGGAATCCGGCAGGAACTTGGGTACCACAAACAGGGAAATGCCCTTGGTGGTGTCTGGCGCGCCTGGCAACTTGGCCAGTACCAGATGCACAATGTTGTCGACCAGGTCGTGTTCACCGCCGGTGATCCAGATCTTGGTGCCCTCGATGGCATAGCTGCCGTCGTCATTCGGTGTGGCCTTGGTGCGGATCAGGCCCAGGTCAGTACCGCACTGGGGCTCGGTCAGACACATGGTGCCGGTCCACTCGCCGGAAATCAGTTTTTCCAGATAAGTCTGCTTCAATTCCTCGGAGCCGTGCGCATGCAGGGCGCTGATGGCGCCGTGGGTAAGCCCCGGATACATGCCCAGGGACAGGTTGGTGGAGCAAACCATCTCATCCACAACAAACTTCAGGGTGTGGGGCAGGCCCTGCCCGCCGAATTCCAGGGGTGCATCCAGAGCGGTCCAGCCGCCTTCCACAAACTTCTGGTAGGCCTCTTTAAAGCCTTCAGGTGTCTTGACCGTTTTGGTTTCCGGATCGTAGCTGCAACCCTGGCGGTCGCCAGTCTGGTTGGTGGGCTGGATGACCTCTGCGGCGAGTTTTCCGGCTTCGTCGATGACCGCAGAAATCAGGTCTGGCGTTGCATCGGCGTACTTTTCCAGTTCGTGCAGTTTGTCTGCGCCCAACACATCAAACAACAGAAAGCGAAGGTCGTTCGCTGGAGCCTGGTATTGCATGGATACTCTCCTGTCTTAATGCAGCAGCCTGAATGACTGCCATATGTCGTTGTTTCAATCCGCAAGTGTTCCTTCATACGACCGTTTGAATTCTTTGGTTTGCTGAGGGGTGGGCTGAGGACATTGAATTTTCGTATCACCAACATGGTATTGATTGATAATTGAGGGACTTGCGAATGACGACCGTGATTGCCGGCATATCCGGCGCCATTGGTGCAGCGCTGGCGTACCGTTATCTTGAGGCTCGTCCGGACCAGGTGGTGATTGGTCTGTGTCGGGATCCGGATCAGGCGCCGGAGGACCTTATGAATCATCCCGGTGTGAGATTGCTGGCCTGGGACGCCGAAGATCAGCGACGGCTTGATGATGTCGAACTAAAGGCGGTCGTCGAAGAGTCTGGCCCAATTGTTACCGTGATATATGCCGCTGGCCTGTTGCACGACGACGGGATGTTTCCTGAAAAGCGTTTGGAAGACATCGCTGCGGTTAACATGGCTCGTGCCTTCGCGGTCAATGCCACCGGGTTTGGCCTGCTGATCCAGGCCCTGCTGCCCTGGTTGCGGCATCGCGAGTTCAAGCGCATAGCGGCCATTTCGGCCAAGGTGGGCTCAATTTCAGACAATGGTTTTGGTGGTTGGTATGCCTACCGGAGTTCAAAGGCGGCTCTGAACATGCTGGTGCGTAATCTCTCTATCGAGTTGCCTCGGCGGTGCAAGCCCATGGCTTGCGTGGCGCTGCATCCGGGGACCACCGAATCGCCCCTGAGCGCACCATTTAGCCAGTCGCTGACCAGGCTCAAGGTGCACAGGCCGCTGGAGACGGCTGATAACCTGATTCGGGTGCTGGATGCTCTGGACGACAGCAGTAATGGCCGGTTCTTCAGTTGGGATGGGTCGGAGCTGCCCTGGTAGGGTGCGCCTAGACCGGCACCGCCCAACTGAGCATGGAGTAGTAAAGCCCGATGCCGACGAGCACGTTGAACGGAAAGGTCACGCCCAGGGAAGCCAGCATCGCCAGGCCGATATTGGCATCGGGAACCGCGTGACGAACCGCCACGGGTGCGGCAATGTAGGACGCACTGGCGGTGAGGGTTGCGAGTATGACGGTGGAACCAGTGTCGAGACCGAGCAGGGTGCCGACGGTCAGCCCCGCTACCGATAGCACGGGCGGCATTGCCAATCCAAACAGCACCACCCGCCAGTGGATGAGCTTCAGGTTACGCAGTGTTTCGGCGGCAACCAGCCCCATCTCCAGCAGGAACAGCGATAGAATCACGGAAAAGGCGCTGGTCAGGGGGGCGGTGACTCCGGTGCCCTGGCCTGGACCGTAGAGCGCCCCGATAACGACGCCACCCACCAGCAGGATGACGCTGCGGTTGGTCAGGGTTTCCTGCCATAGCGGAGTGCCTTTTGGGTCGCCGGTGCGTTTGCCGAAACGGCGGTAGAACCATAGCCCGACCATGATCGCGGGCAACTCCAGAAGCACCAGGTAGAGCGTGACTTGCCCACCGGAGCTGAGGCCGCGGGTTTCTACCCAAGCCAGGGCGACCGCAAAGGTGCCGGCACTGACCGAGCCATAGTGGGCTGCGAAACTGGCGGTATCAGCAATTGAGAGGCCGACGCCGTATCGCAGGATAGGGATCATCATCAGGGGCAGCGCGAAACCCAGGCCCGCAACGGCAAGCATCTCCAGAATCAGGCCGGGCGCCAGGTTTCCGTACAGGGCCATTCCGCCTTTCAGGCCAATGGTGAGCATCAGCAGCAGGCTGAGAATATCGTAGGCTTCTCGCGGAATGGACAAGTCGGATTTGACCGTTCCTGCCACGAGGCCGAGCAGGAAAAACATGACGATGATGTCGGGCATGTATCAGCTGTAGTGTCTGAGAGGGAAACGGATTCTTCAAGCGCTGCTGTTCAGTGTAAAAGCAACGGCTCCCAAGTCAATTAAATCAAGGCGTGATTGCGGTGAATGGGGTTCCGTCAGCCAGAAAAAAAACGGAGGCTGGTCGCCTCCGTTTTCTCATGTTTCACTGGTCGACGCTTACCGAATGAACGGGTTAAGCATTCTTGTGAAAGTACCGGTCAGTTTTACCGGGGCGCTGAGCACCGACAGCGTGATGCAATCTTCACACCCAACCGCAACGGGCCTGTGTTCGTCTTCATCGTTCAGGACTACAAAGTCCCACTGATTGAACACGCCCTTCTGGTCGGCGAACGCGCCCTGCAACACAATGGTGGTTTCGTCGCCTCGATGGGTGTGTGCCGGCGCCTTGCCACCTGCAACCAGCTTCTGAAGTACCACCCGCTCGCTCTGGCCAGGAAACTTCTCAGTAATATCAAGAATACTCACATCGCCGAGCTGACGTTTCCATGGCAGTTCGTTGATATCCTGGCCGAGCAGCTTCTGCAAGGGGCTGGTGCGAGGGGCACTGGCAACCGGCGACGTACCTTCCGGGGCTGCGTCGATGCGCGCCATCAGTTGCTCAAAACTGTTGTCCGCCACCGACACCTTGGGCTGTTGATCCATCATCACCGCGCCCAGACTGTTCAGGGTGTCCACCCGACTCCTGCAATGCGGACACTGGTCTAAATGCAGCCGAATGCACAGGGCGTGCGGCTCGCTAAGATTGCCGGCGCTGTACTCCATCAGGCTTAGGCTATCGGGGTGGTGCCGTGTCATACGTTCTGATCCTGCAAAATCACTTTCAACTTGTTCAATGCCAGGCGAACCCGGCTTTTAACCGTGCCCAGGGGAATCTGGAGCTCATCTGCCACCATCTGGTGGGATTTGTGCTCCATGTATACCTTGGCAATCACGGTAATCTGTTCTTCCGGTAACTGGCTGAGAGACTCCCGAATCCGCCGCTCCGACATGAGTCGGTGGAGGGAGGTTACTGGTTCATCCTCGTTGTCTCCCGGGATTTGCCACAAATCCTCGGTTTCCACAGCCATCTCAGCACTGGTGCGCTGCATCTTGCGCAGCATGTCAATGCGCTGGTTACGGGCAATGGTGAAGATCCAGGTGGATGCCGCAGCCTTGCGCCAGTCATAGAGACAGGAGCGGCGCCAGATGGAAATGAACACTTCCTGCACCAGTTCCTCGGCGTGGCTGGCCATGCCATTGGAGATGGCGTAATACTTTATCTGTGGCGCGAAGTGCTCGAACAAAGCGTGGTATGCAGCTCTATCCTGATGTTTGCCTACTTTCTCCAGCAATACGCCCCAAGGGTCCTTTCGGCCCTCGGCTTTTGCTGGTTGCTGCTCCAGTGTGGTCACCGGACGCTCCTTGACAGTCGCATGAGTTGAGCTGATTACGGTCATCATTCTAGGCACTCGTCGCTGGTTTGTCAGTTTTGTTATTTACGGCAGGGTGTATCAAGTGGATTGCCCAGTACGAAAAAAAATTCTGGCCCCACAGTCGGAGATTTTGTGTCAGTGGAGTGATTGCCGGACCCCGGAGCAAGCGCTAGTCTGAGAGCTATAACAACGGCTCAAATGTCAAACCATGAACGCAAGTCTTTCCGGCGGCACCCTGCCCGTCATTCGCGCCCATTACGCAGAAATTCTTTGCCAGTTGGCGGAGGAGCGGGGCGTTGCCCATCAGGAACTGGTGAGCGCTGCCGGTATCCGCCAGCACCAGCTTGGCCACCCGGATAATTTCATTACCCTGGATCAGTTCACTGAGCTTTGTCGCCAGGCCTTCTGGCGCTGCAAGGATGACAGCCTGGGGCTTGAATTTGGCAGGCGGCTAAAGTTTACCGCCCATGGTGCGCTCTCTCAGGCAGCTATCAGTTGCGACACCTTGGAACAGGCGCTCCGGGTACTGATCAAATACTTTCGGATTCGTTTTGCCTACATGGCCCTGTCGTTTTTTATCGAGGGTGATGAAGCGGTCATTCAGCTCGATATCAATCATGACACCCGGGATTTGCACCGTTTCAACATTGAGGTGGTGCTGGCATCTCTGATGGAAGTGAATAACCTGCTGTTTGGCCAGCGATTGTTGCAGGGTGGGCGGTGCCTGGTCGACTACGAGCGACCAGCTAACGTTGGGCCCTATCAAACGCTGTTTGGTCATGCGGTGAATTTTTGCACCGGTGTTAACCAGCTCCGCTTCCACAAGCAGTTTCTGAACCTGCCGTTATCTTTGTCCAATCCTGTGGCTCGTCGTGTGGCGGAAGCGCAGTGTGAGGAAGAGATGCGACAGATGGAGGCCTCCACTTCGGTGACTGAACGAGTGGTTCGGATGCTGGAATCGGTTCGGGATGGTCGCCTGCTGAGCCTGGAAGATGTTGCCGGGCAGTTACATGTGTCGGCTCGTACCCTTCGGCGGCAGCTGGCAGCAGAGGGTGCACGGTTTCAGCTACTCCAGGAAACGGTGCGCCATCAAAGAGCGCTGGATCTGTTACGGCGAGACGCCCCCCTGAGCATCGATGATATTGCGGAACACCTGGGTTACAGCGATCCCTCAAATTTTGGCCGGGCCTTTCGTAAATGGGAAGGTATTTCACCCTCTGCCTGGCGCAGGTTGCACCAGGCAGAGGGTGATTGAAGGTTACTCCTCCAGGTAGGTGTAACCTTCGAGTCCTGCTTTCAGCTCGGCCAGCAACCTGGCTTGTGTGGGTTCATTCAGGTCGCTGGCGGCAAACTTGTCCTGATAAGCCCTGAGCAGGTTGTCTGGCTCAAAGTTGACGTAGCGCAGCACTTTGGCGACGGTGTCGCCGGTGATTGGTGTGCCGATGTCATATTTACCCTGGTCGTTCAGCCGCACATCCACCGAGTGGGTGTCGCCGAACAGGTTGTGCATGTCTCCCAGGATCTCCTGATAGGCGCCGGTCATGAAGAACCCCATCAGTAGTGGTTCGCCTTCCTTTTCTTCCGGCAATGCCAGGGTGGTTTCGATGCCCTGACCATCTACGTACTGGTCAATCCGGCCGTCAGAATCACAGGTGATGTCCTGTATTACCGCGCGTCGATTCAGCGGGCGGTTCAGACCGTTGATGGGCATCACCGGAAAGATCTGATCTATGCCCCAGACATCCGGCAGGGACTGGAACAGGGAAAAATTAACGAACAGCTTTTCCGCGAGCTTTTCGTTGAGTTCGTCAATGATCTCCCGGTGTGCCCGGCTAGTGCTATCGAGCTGGCTCCGGAGCAGGCGGCAGCAGTTGGTATACAGGGTTTCCGCCTGGGCCCGTTCGCTGAGTGACAGCAGGCCATGGGCAAACTGGGCATGGACATCCGTCATTGCATGCAGAACGTCGTGGTAGATTTCTGCCAGCGAACGGGGCGACTGGTCATCCTGCAGGCTCAGCAGGTCGCGCCAGAGGTCATGCAGCGGCGCTGGTGCGTCTGTTCCCGGCGCGGTGACGTCCCGTTGGTCTGGTGTTTCCCGGTCAATGACATTGGTGACCAGCACTGAGTGATGGGCCGTCAGGGCCCGGCCGGATTCACTGATCAAATCCGGATGGGGGATGCCCTGCCGATCGCATTCGGCTTGCAGTACATGCACCACGTTATAGGCGTATTCGAAGACACTGTAATTCATTGAGCAGCTGCTGCGGGAGCGGGTGCCCTCATAGTCCACGCCAAGGCCGCCGCCGATATCCACAGTACTGACCGGTGCACCCAGCCGATGCAGTTCCGTGTAGAAGCGGGCGCACTCCTTCAAACCGGTCTGAATATCACGGATGTTGGCGATCTGGGAGCCCAGGTGGAAGTGCAACAACTGAAGGGTGCCCAGCGCTCCAGCCTGTTTGAGGGTGTTGACCACATCCAGAACCTGACTGGCGGACAACCCGAACTTGGATTTTTCTCCGCCGGTGTTCTGCCAGTTACCTTTGCCAATGGTAGCCAATCGAGCCCGCACCCCTATCAGGGGCGATACCTCCAGGCGCTCAGCCTCTTCCAGTATCAGCGGCAGTTCTGATTGTTTCTCAACCACGATAAACACCCGGTGGCCCAGCTTCTGGCCGATCAGGGCCAGGCGAATGTACTCCCGGTCTTTATAGCCATTGCAAACAATCACCGAACCCGTTTTCGGGGCAAGGGCCAGCACGGCCATGAGTTCCGGCTTGCTGCCGGCTTCCAGCCCCACCTGTCCGGCTGAGGCGGCGGGTTCTGCCGCTAATAGCTCTTCCACCACCCGCCGTTGCTGATTTACCTTGATCGGGTAAACCGAGGTGTAGCGCCCCTGGTAACCCTGTTCGGCGGTCACCTTGTTGAAGGCACCGCAAAGCTTGTTCACCCGGTCGTGCAGGATATCGGTAAAGCGGATCAGTACCGGCAGGGCAATGCCTGACCGGGCCAGGGACCGGGTCAGATCGGGCAGGTTGATGCGGGCTGGAGTCCGACCCCGGTCCGGGCAGATTTCGACTTCGCCTTGGGGGTTAACAGCGATGTAACCATCGCTCCAGTGCGCGATATTATAAACCTTGTGGGCTGGTAAGGCTGTGGTTTCAGGCATTGTTGCTATCCTGTCAGGAAACCGGAATGGCCGGCAGGCCGTTGACAGGCTGCATTGTAGGACCTGACTGGCCGGATCGAAAGCATTGGCAGGCCATGAGTGCTCTGAAATGGGAAAAATACCTGACTGGGAAGGGCAATAGTGCTTTGGCTATGGCTTGGGGCCCCCTACAATACGCCCCTTTGAACAGACCCCGGCCCCGTGTTGGCGCAATGAATGGGAGGTACAGATGACGGTATTGAATGAAGGCTGGTTTACCGAGGTTTTTCAGGACCAGGGCACAGCATTCTCATTGCAGGTTAAACGTAAACTGCACGAGGAGCAGACGCCGTTCCAGAAGCTGGAAATCTATGAAACGGAAACCTTTGGCAACCTGATGGTGCTGGACGGTTGCGTGATGCTGACCACCCGCGACAACTTTCTGTACCACGAGATGATGACCCATCCGGCCCTGTTTACACACAAAAACCCGAAAAAAGTAGTGATTGTGGGCGGTGGCGACTGCGGTACCCTCAAGGAAGTGCTCAAGCACCCGGGCGTTGAAGAAGCCTGGCAGGTGGAGATCGACGAGCGGGTTACCCGTATGTCGGAGAAGTATTTCCCTGAGCTTTGTGAAGCCAACGGTGATCCCCGAGCCAATTTCTTCTTTGGCGATGGGATTCAGTGGATGCGCGATATCGAGCCCAACAGCATTGATCTGCTGATCATCGACAGCACTGATCCGGTTGGCCCCGCTGAAGGCCTGTTCGCCCTGGATTTCTACCGGGATGCCATGGCCGCGTTGCGGGAGGGTGGCATTATTGTGCAGCAGAGTGAATCGCCGCTTCTGCACACTGACAGCATCATCAAGGATATCCACAACGACATGCGAAAGGCCGGCTTCGGCCACGTTCAGACACTGCCGTTCCCGCAACCGGTTTACCCCACGGGTTGGTGGAGTTGCACCATGGGCAGCAAGGACAACCCGCTGAAATACTTCCGTGTAGAAGATGCCAACAATCGGCCTTTCGTTACACGTTACTACAACGCCGGCATTCATCAGGGCGCCCTGGCCATGCCTCAATTCATGGTGGACGCGCTGGAAGACGAGGTGCGCCCGGAAGAAGCCTGAGAAAATTAGACAGTCCTGCACTCTGAGCTATGCTGAAAAGGTGTGATCAATTATTGATCGCTGCGTTGTGTTCGGTGTGGAAGGAGTCGTTATGGAAGCGCGTAAAGGTGAACAGAACCGTCACTGGTTTCGTAGCGAACGGTTCTCGCTGGTCAATGGGCAGTGGTTTTTCCAGACTCGCGAGGGCTCAATCGAAGGACCTTTTGACAGTGTCCACGAAGCGGAAATGGAATTGATGTTGTATCTGCGGCACGCGGATGATCATTTGTTTCAGGGCGTCTGTTAGTCCTGTAACGTAATCAGCAGAAACAAGAAGGGCGCCACATGGCGCCCTTCTTATTTTGCGGTTGTCAGACCGGATTACTGCTTGCCGCTGACAAACTCCGGATAGGCTTCCATACCACACTCAGAGTAATCCACACCTTCGTACTCGTCTTCCTCAGATACCCGGATACCCATGACCGCCTTGAGGATGCCCCAAACGATCAGGCTGGTGACGAATACCCAGACAAAGATAGTCAGGGCGCCAATGATCTGGCCGCTGAAGCTGGCGTCGCCATTGGTAACGGGTACCAGCAGCAAGCCGAGCAGACCGCAGACACCGTGAACAGAGATGGCACCGACGGGGTCGTCAATACGCAGCTTGTCCAGGGTGACAATGCTCACTACCACCAGCAGGCCACCGAAGGCGCCGAAGATGGTCGCCAGCAGCGGAGTGGGGGTGTCCGGGCCGGCAGTGATGGTTACCAGGCCAGCCAGTGCACCGTTCAGGAGCATGGTCAGGTCTGCTTTGCCAAACATCAGGCGGGCGAGGATCAGGGCCGCGAGGCCACCACCGGCTGCTGCAGCATTGGTGTTCATGAACACGATGGCGACGTCGTTTGCAGATTCTGCAGAAGCGGTCGCCAGAACCGAGCCACCGTTGAAGCCGAACCAGCCCATCCACAGGATGAAGGTACCCAGAGTGGCCAGGGGCAGGTTGGCACCGGGAATGGCACGGATCTCACCGTTCGGGCCGTACTTGCCTTTACGAGCGCCCAGCAGGAGCACGCCAGCCAGAGCCGCAGCCGCACCGGCCATGTGAACGATACCGGAGCCGGCAAAGTCACTGAAGCCCAGGTCGCCCAGGTTATACATGCCGAAGACATCGGCTTCGCCCCAGGTCCAGGCGCCTTCCATCGGATAGATGAAGCCAGTCATCACAACCGCGAAGATCAGGAAGGCCCAGAGCTTCATGCGCTCGGCAACCGCGCCGGACACGATCGACATGGCCGTGGCCACGAAGACCACCTGGAAGAAGAAGTCAGCGGACGGGGCGTAAGTTGCTGCCGCCTCATACTCAAAGCCTTCTTCAACGCCCATGCCGGTGATACCGCTCAGGAAGGTGCCACCACCGTACATGATGGCGTAGCCGCAGACCATGTACATGGTGCAGGCAACGGCGTACAGGGCGACGTTTTTAGTCAGGATTTCAGTGGTGTTTTTGGAGCGCACCAGGCCGGACTCAAGCATGGCAAAGCCAGCCGCCATCCACATGACCAATGCGCCACAAACCAGGAAGTAAAACGTATCTAATGCGTACTGTATTTCAAAAACAGTGCTTTCCATAGGAGGCCCTCCGCACAAGGCTCTTAGGTTATAAATTTTTTGCGTTGGCTTATTGGTGAGTCAGTCTGGTGTCAGACCGCTTCTTCGCCAGTCTCGCCGGTTCGAATCCGGATGGCTTGCGCCAGTTCGGTCACGAAGATCTTGCCGTCGCCGATCTTGCCGGTATTGGCCGCCTTGGTGATGGCTTCGATGACCTGGTCAAGCAGGTTGTCGCCAATGGCGATTTCCACTTTGACCTTGGGCAGAAAATCCACCACGTATTCTGCGCCACGGTAGAGCTCTGTGTGGCCTTTTTGCCGACCGAAGCCTTTGACTTCAGTGACGGTTACGCCTTGTACGCCAATCTCGGATAGTGCCTCACGGACATCATCCAATTTGAAAGGCTTGATGATCGCTGTCACAAGTTTCATTGCTTTCTCCTTGGTAAAGCCGTCCCAACAGTGAGGGCCAGCGGCCGGTTGTTGAGTTCGGGATGCTGCCACCTCGCACATCAATTGTGCGGATTGCGTACGAGAGCTTTAGCATCGGGTGTGCCAACGCAAAAAAGTTGTTTAAAATCAGGTTGTTGTTTGTGTCCTGTTCCAGAATGGCGCAATAACGTGCACCAACTTGGTGCGATGAGCCCGGTCTTGGCTCAAAAAAGAGCATGGGCGGGTTCGCCACTCACCACCATTATAATGCGGACCGGGTACAGTATGGCAGGGGCGGCGGTGTGATACACTCCTCTGAAGGTGGATAGCGACGCAGCCACTGGTTTGACCGTGTCGGGAAACAGAAACTCTCAGAGGTGTTTTATGAAAGGTCCACAGGACTTTTTTGCTCAGTTGCAGGGCCAGTTCGGCCAGTTCGTTCCGGATATGGCTCGGGCTGCGAAAGACGATTTTGAGGCCCAGGCCAGGGCAACCGTGATGACTGTGATGTCCAAACTGGAGCTGGTCACCCGTGAAGAATTTGATGCCCAGCAGGCGGTGCTGATGAAAACTCGCGAAAAAGTGGAAGCGCTGGAAAAGCGGGTCGCCGAGCTCGAGCAGAAACTGTCGTCGTAATTACGAGTCGGGCCCGGCCTGCAGGACGCAGTGGCCGGGTATTGTAAGAATCACTTGCCAAGGAAGGTTGTCATGCTTGCTGTTGTCCATTCCCGTGCCAGTATTGGTGTGTCTGCACCCGCAGTGGCTGTTGAGGTGCATCTGTCTGGTGGGTTGCCGGCCCTGTCGATTGTTGGTTTGCCGGAAACCGGTGTGCGTGAGAGCAAAGACCGGGTTCGCAGTGCCCTGATCAACGCCGGATTCGAATTCCCCGCCCGTCGAATCACCATTAACCTGGCCCCTGCAGACCTGCCCAAAGAGGGTGGTCGCTTCGATTTGCCCATCGCCCTTGGCATCCTTGCCGCTTCCGGGCAGTTTCCTGCCGAGAGTCTCAAAGACCTCGAATTCGTTGGTGAATTGTCCCTGGATGGTGCATTGCGCCCGTTGAAAGGTATATTGCCGGCGGTACTGGCGGCACGAGATGCCGGCCGCGCGCTACTGCTACCGCAGGACAATGCCGAAGAGGCAGCATTGGCCAGTAATGATGACGTGTTTGCCGCCAGCCATCTCCTGACTGTGTGCGAGCACTTGTCTGGCCGCGCCCGTATCTCCCCGGTGGCCCGAGCCCAGCCAGAAGCCGGGCCCAGAGACGAAGGACCGGACCTGGCAGACGTTCGTGGTCAGCAGGTTCCCCGACGGGCCCTGGAAGTGGCGGCCGCCGGCGGGCACAATCTTATACTGTTTGGCCCGCCGGGCACGGGTAAGAGTATGCTGGCCAGCCGACTGCCCGGCATTTTACCGGGCCTGGACGACGTTGCTGCCATGGAGGTGGCCAGCGTGCATTCTGTCGCCGGCCTTCCCCTCAAACCCGGTGGTTGGCGGCAGGCTCCATTCCGGGCCCCGCACCATACCGCTTCAGCGGTAGCGCTGGTGGGTGGCGGTAGCAGCCCCAGGCCCGGAGAAATCTCCCTGGCCCATAGGGGCGTACTGTTTCTTGACGAGTTGCCAGAGTTCCAGCGCCGGGTGTTGGAGGTGTTGCGGGAACCGATGGAAACCGGGGAAATTTCTATCAGCCGGGCCGCCCGGCAGGTAACCTTTCCTGCCCGGTTTCAGGTGGTTGCCGCGATGAACCCCTGCCCGTGCGGATACAGTGGCCATCCGACCATGGAGTGTCAGTGCACGCCGCAGCAGGTCATGCGCTATCGCTCACGCATCTCAGGGCCGCTGCTGGACCGATTTGATCTGCACGTTGAAGTGCCGGTTCAGGCGGGAGGGGTGTTGCTGGGGACCGGTGAAACAGGGGAGCCCAGTGCCAGCGTCCGGGAGCGGGTGATGCGGGCCCGGTCCAGGCAGTCAGAACGGGGCGCTCTGAATGCGGCCCTCGCCGGCAAGGCGCTACATGACGCCTGTCACCTGGATGCGGAGGGCGAGAAACTGCTGGCCGGGGCCATGGAAAAGCTGGGGCTGTCGGCCCGGGCGCTGCACCGGATTCTGCGGGTGGCCCGCACCCTGGCCGATCTGGATGAGCAGGCCTTGGTAACCCGGAACTATCTGATGGAGGCACTTGGCTACCGGCAGCTGGACCGTCAGCAGGGGCAAAGCTCAGTTGTCTCCGCCTGAGCTGGCGGTCTCTGGTAAACTGGCGGGTATCCATACGTAAATCAGATCCGCATTGACGGTTGAGGACCACAGATGACTGACCAGCATGAGACTCACGATGCTTCCGGCGACAACCCGATCACCACCCGCCGTGGTGTCCGCAGTTTTGTTCTGCGCCAGGGCCGGATGACCGAGGGTCAGAAAAAGGCTTACGAACGCAGCTGGCCAAAGTTTGGCCTGACTCGTGACAACGGCATGATCGACCCGCGGGAAGTGTTTGGTCGGGATAATATGCTGAATCTGGAAATCGGGTTTGGCATGGGGAAATCCCTGGCCGATATGGCCGAAGCGGCGCCCGAGCAGGACTTTATCGGTGTGGAAGTACATTTGCCCGGCGTTGGAGCCTTGCTCAAGGAGGTGGAGGATCGCGGGCTTGAGAACGTGCGGGTATACAATATTGACGCCAATGACGTAATTGACCTGTGCCTGCCCGATGCCAGCCTGGACCGTGTGATGGTGTTCTTTCCGGATCCGTGGCACAAGAAAAAGCACCACAAACGCCGCCTGATCCAGCACGACTTTATTCAGCGAATTCGCCACAAGTTGCGTGTGGGAGGCATCCTGCATCTGGCCACGGACTGGGAAAATTACGCCGAACACATGCTGGAAGTGATGAATGATTCGGAGGGGTTCGCCAATACTCAGGAGCAGGGCGGCTACTCACCGCGTCCGGATGATCGCCCTATCACCAAATTCGAAAAGCGTGGTGAGAATCTCGGCCATGGGGTCTGGGATTTGTTGTTCTATCGCACCAACTGAGCCTGAGGCCGCACCCCACTCACGAGGAATGACTGAGTGGGTGCCGCCTGGCCGCCCTGATGATCACCAAACCTGCCACGCCCAGTAGCAGCCCGGTGAACTTGATCAAAGCCAGAATAGTGGCGGTCATGCTCATGGAGTCTGTGGGCGGGCTCAGGTTGTTCAGCAGCACGATATTCTCTGCTACGTCACTCATGCCCGCTGTGACGAAAAGCGCCCGCACCCAGCGTGCGACCTTACGCTCCCGGATGCCGGGCCGGTCCCGCGTGAAGTGGCGGGTCAGTTGCAGCAGCGCGGAGAGATAGGCCACGATAAACAGAAAGTCTACCCACAATGACAGGTGTGCCCAGACCAACCCGTTCTCGCGCCAGCTGCGAATGATGGCGTAGGCCTGGTCCGCGGTACCCGCCAGTTGGAAACTGACAATGCCTTGGGGGGCGGAACCGGTCTTCAGCGGTTGGTTGATGGCCATCAAAACCAGAAACAGTGCCACCGCCACCACGATGGATACCTTCATGGGTGGTTTCATCGGGCGAGGCCCGGATGGCACAGAGTGCTGAGCGGAATTCATCAGAGGAAATGCTCCAGCAGGCTATTCAGGTAACGCTGTCCTTGCTCGGTCGCCTGCAGGCGATCAGGGGTCAGCAGATGTTGTTTGCGTAATTGTTTAAGTTGTACCGCAACTGACGACAAGGGTAAACCCGTGCGTTCAGGATACAGTTGTTCGGGTGTGCCCTGTTTCAGGCGTAACGCGTTCATCATGAATTCCAGCGGTCGATCCTCCGGTGCCAGCTCTTCGCTGCCGGAGGTGCGAGAGCCGATCCTTTGAAGGTAGGCGTCCGGTTGCCGGGTTTTCCGGTATCGTAGAATTCTGCCGTCAGCCAGGCTGACTTTGCCATGCCCGCCCGCGCCCAGCGCCAGATAATCGCCAAACCTCCAGTAATTCAGGTTATGCCTGCTTTCCCGGTCAGCCAAGCTCCAGGCCGAGATCTCATAATCCTCGAAGCCCGCTGACCGAAGATGCGCGGCCCCTTGCCGATAAATCTCCCAGAGTCGGTCATCGTCTGGCAGGGCGGGTGGCCGAGAGAAGAATTCGGTGTTTGGTTCAATGGTGAGCTGGTACCAGGACAAGTGGCTTGGCCGGTGGGCCAGGGCAGCCTGAAGGTCGCTGACTGCCTGTTCGGGTGTTTGCCCCGGCAGGCCGTGCATCAGGTCAATGTTGAAATTGTCGAATCCGGCAGCACGGGCAGCGTTGATGGCCTGGTGGGCCATGGCCTGATCGTGGATGCGGCCGAGAGATTTCAGGTGCTCCGGGTGAAAACTCTGAACCCCGATGGACAGCCGGTTGACGCCGGCCTCGCGGAAACTCTCGAAGCGACCTGCCTCCAGCGTGCCGGGGTTGGCTTCCAGGGTGATTTCTGCATCGCTCGAAAAAGTCAGGCGTTGCCTGAGCCCATCAAACAGTTGTTGATAGAAGGCCCCGCTCATCAGGGAGGGGGTTCCACCGCCGATAAAGACGGTTTCGATAGGGCGACCTCGGATAAAGGGCAGGTCCTGATCCAGATCCTCCAGAATGGCGTTCAGATACGCCGTTTCCGGAATTTCCCCTTTGATTGCATGAGAATTGAAATCACAGTAGGGGCACTTGCGCACGCACCAGGGTACATGGATATAGAGGCTCAGGGGCGGGCAGACCGCAACCGGGGTGGCGGTCATGGGTTCACTGCTCCGCCTGTAGCTGTTCCAGAAGGCTGGTCAGTGCCCGGCCTCGATGGCTGATCTTGCCTTTCTGATCCCGGGTCAGTTCGGCGGCGCTGCAGTTGAACTCTGGCGCCAGGAACACGGGGTCATAACCGAAGCCGCCATCACCCTGGGGGGCGGTCAGGATCTGCCCCGGCCAGCGGCCATGGCAAATGATGGGCGTAGGGTCGTCTGCATGGCGCAGGTACACCAGGACGCAATGGAACTGGGCGCTGCGATGTGCTTCCGGAACATCCTGCAGCGCGTCCAACAGAGCGGCGACATTGTCAGCGTCCGAGGCTGAGTCGCCGGCATACCGGGCCGAGCGCACGCCGGGCTGGCCGTTCAGGGCATCCACGGCCAGCCCGCTGTCGTCTGCCAGCGCGGGCAGGCCGGTTTCCCTTGCGGCATGCCGGGCTTTTAGAATGGCATTCTCGACAAAGGTGACGGCCGGTTCTTCGGCTTCGCTCACGCCCAGTTCGCCCTGGGCAATCGGCTGCAACCCCAGGGGGCTGAGCAGCTCTGTCAGTTCGGCGATCTTGCCCTTGTTATTGCTGGCAATGACGAATTTCTGGCTCATGATGTCAGTCGCTGAACAGGGTGTGAGAGAACCTGACCGGCAGGTCCCTGTCGTGGCCGGTGGGTCTTACTGTGATATTAAAGGTCATCAGGTCGCCAGGGCGGTGCTGGTATTGGGCGATAAAATAAACGGCGTCTCCCTCCTGAATGCGACGGAAGGCCAGAAAGCTCACCTGCTGGATGTCATTGGTCACCTGGCCCTGTACCTGCCCGCCAAACGGGCGGATCTGGCCATGTTCGCCTTCGGTCATGATGGCAATGTTGATGATGCCAATGCCCCGGCTGCGTTGCAGGTTGTTTGCCCGGGCAACTTCGGGGTCAAGGAAGGTGCTGGGGAAAACGCTCCAGTGCACCTGATAGTCACCGAAGTCTTCCTGGCCTGCTTGAACTTGCGCAAACAGCAGCAGGCCCAGGGTCAGGGTTAACAGGCGAGTTACGGAACGATTCATCATCATGGGTTCTCCCGCGTGATTCGATAGATGGCAATTTCCCCCAACAAATTCGGCCAGAGTCTCGCCAGCCAGCTGTTCTGGTGCTGGCCGTCAACCACCCTCCGGCTCTTGATGCGAATGCCTTTCTGGCGGCACAGGGCCTCAAAATCCTTGAAGGTGCATAGCCGTATGTTGGGGGTGTTATACCATTTATACGGTAGTGCGTCGGATTCGGGCATACGGCCACTCAGAGCCAGTCCCCAGCGCAGGCGCCAATGGGCAAAGTTGGGGAAGGTGACGATGCCCTCTCGGCCGACCCGGAGCATTTCTTCGATGACTTTGTCAGGACGCCGCACGGCTTGCAGGGCCTGAGTCATCAGAACCACATCGAACATACCGTCGTCAAAATTGTCGAGGCCCTGGGTGTCGAGGTTCTGTTCGATCACGCTCACCCCTTTCGCCATACAGGTGGTGATGTGGTCCGGGTTGATCTCCAGGCCAAAACCCGTAGCGCCCCGTTCCCGCTGAAGGAAGTCAAGCAGGGTACCGTTGCCGCAACCAAGGTCCAGTACATGGTGGCCCGGCTGAACCCATTGCTGGATAATTTCAAGATCCGGCCTCATGCGCCCACCTCCCGTGCTACCCGGTCCATATACGCGGTAAAAATGTCGGTGTACCGGGGGGTTGGGATCAGGAACGCGTCGTGGCCCCAGGGGGCATCGATTTCAGCGTAGCTGACCTTTTTGCGGGCAGAAATCATGGCGTTCACCATTTCTTCGGAACGTTCCGGCGAAAAGCGCCAGTCGGTACTGAACGACAGTACCAGGTACTCGCAGCTCGCAGGTGCCAGGGCCTTGGCCAGATCCCCGCCAGCAGCGTAGGCCGGGTCGAAGTAGTCCAGGGCTCGGGTCATCAGCAGGTAAGTGTTGGCATCAAAGCTTTCGGAGAAACGCTCGCCCTGGTACCGCAGATAACTCTCCACCTGGAATTCGGCATCGAATCCGAATTTGTACGCTTCTTCCCGCAGCTCCCGGCCGAATTTCTCACCCATGGAGGCGTCGGACAAGTAGGTGATGTGGCCGACCATTCTTGCCAGCATCAAGCCGCGGCGGGGCACTGCGCCAAAATCGTAGTACCGGCCGTCATGAAATTCCCGATCAGAGGTGATGGCCTGGCGTGCCACTTCGTTAAAGGCGATATTCTGCGCGCTCAGCCGGGGCGTGGAGGCAATCACCACCGAGTGCCGCAACCGCTCCGGGTAATCCAGGCTCCACTGCAATGCCTGCATGCCACCCAGCGAGCCACCAACCACTGCGGCCCACTGGTCAATGCCCAGGTGGTCAGCCAGGCAGGCCTGGCTTTTTACCCAGTCGGCAACCGTAATCACCGGAAAATCCGGCCCATAGGGTTTGCCAGTGGCGGGGTTGGTGGAGTTGGGGCCGGTGCTGCCGTGGCAACCACCAAGGTTGTTCAGACTGACCACAAAAAAACGGTTGGTGTCGATGGGCTTGCCGGGGCCGATGCAACTGTCCCACCAGCCGGGCTTTTTGTCTTCCATGCTGTGATAGCCCGCGGCGTGGTGGTGGCCGCTGAGGGCATGGCAAATCAGCACTGCGTTGCTGGCTTCAGGGTTCAGGGTGCCGTAGGTTTCCACCACCAGATCATAGCTTTCCAGAGCCTGGCCGCAGGCCAATTCGATAGGCGTATCAAAATGAATGGTTTGAGGGCTTACGAGGCCCACGGAATCCGAGGGCAGGGAATCAGGCATGGCGGTGATGAGTTCCTGGTACGGTCCACAAGTGTCTGGCCATTGGCCTTGGAGTGTTCAGAAAAACGCGACAGCACTGCAGTTTAAAGGCGGGTGGGGGTTGCTGCAACCGCCGCGTGGCCGCGGCGCTGGTTTCAGGGCCCGCGCGTTGCTCACGCGGGCCCCGGCTATTCAGACGGCGCCAGAAATGTTGACCACTTTCTGCTGAATCATCGTGGGGGCCGGTTTGCGGATTTGCCGCATCATGGCATCGGCCAGTTCCAGCTGTTTGCGAAGGTCAACGATGGCATTATCCAGCCTCTGGCGTTCGGCACGGCTGTCCCGGTCGCTGCGGACCATGTCCCGCAGGCGGCGAATCTGGTGCTCCAGCAGCTGTTTCTGCTCCATGGAGTACTGCATGATCGGCAGCAGCGCTTCCTGGGGCCAGCGTTCGACATCCTTGCGCACCCGGCCGTGGAGGGTGCGGGCTTCACCCACCATGACATTGAAGAAGCGGCGCACCAGCAGGGATTGTTCGGTCAGCAGGTTTTTCGGGCTGATGCGGAAACGCTTGGCTTTCTTGCGCAGTTCCCGAATGGCGATGACATGGCGGCCCGCCCGCAGAGGGATGGGCTCCAGGTGCCTGGCCCGGGTGTCTTCGTTATAACGGCGGTAAATAGCTCCGACCATTTTCTCCGCCAGCCTGCCTTCGGCCAGCAGGTTGGTCAGGTCGCTTTCCAGCAGTTCAAAGAAATGGTCCATGGCCCGGTTCATGCCGGCCGTCGTCCAGCTTTTGGACATCATGTGGCGGACCTTGGCTGCATGATTCTCGAAACGATCTTCGGCCACCAGTTTCTTCAGCATTTCCCCCTGGGAATCCATGAGCCGTCGTGATGAGCGCAGGGTGATCAGTTTCTTGTAGTAAAAGTCGTAATCGTTCTGGGCGCGCTCTGCCAGACGACCGAGGGCAGCCTTGTCCATGGTAGCGCCGGCACAGGCCTGGCGCTCTTCTTCCAGTGATTCCAGCCGGTACTGCATGGCCGCCTGACTGTTTTGCAGCATGCCCAGAAGATCGTTAATCAGGTTCTGGGTGATCAACTGCTCTTTGTGCACCAGGATGCGCTGAATGATCAGTTGTTCCAACTGGCCGATGTTGGAGCGCCCAAACAGCTCGTTGTCTTTACGCACTCGGGCCAACAGCCCCTGTTTTGCGGACAGCGGGATGACGTCTTGCTGGCGGATGCTCAGGTGTTCGGCGGTATAGGTCCGTATCCGCTCGATGGCATCAGCGGTGTGCTGCTCGCCCTGCAGGTCGTCCCACAGCACATCAATCTTGTTCAGAACCGCGAACCGGCCGGCCCGGTGATCCGCGTGCTCGGTATCAATATGGTCTTTCCAGATCGTCATATCGCTGGCGGTGACGCCGGTGTCCGCACTTAACACAAAAATGACCGCGTGGGCCCGGGGCAGCATGCTGATGGTCAGCTCCGGCTCGGAGCCCAGTGCGTTCAGCCCCGGTGTGTCCAAAATGCGCAGGCCCCGCTCGAACAGCGGATGGCGAATGCTGATCTGGGCGTTGCGCCAGGCCGGCACCAGCACATTGCCAGGGTTGTTGCGATCCTGTTCCAGCATGGCTTCATCGAAGCCGAGCTGGCGTGCCTCTTCCGGGGGCACGCTTTTAACTCGGGCAACTTCCGCCAGCACTTCGCGCATGACTTCCGGGTTGCGCTCGTCCAGATCGTGTTTCACCCAACGCTCTGGTTGCTTGCGCAGTTGCTGCAGGGAAAGTTCGCCGGTCCGGGTCTCTATGGGCAGGAGCAGCAGGTAATTCTGGTTGGCGCTGCGATCAAAGAACAGCTCCGTGGGGCACATGGTGGTACGGCCCGCCTGAGACGGCAGCATGCGCTGGCCATACTCCGAGAAAAACAGGGCGTTGATCAGCTCGGTCTTGCCGCGGGAATACTCGCCGACAAAGGCAATGGTCAGCTCATCTTCAATGAGCAGTTCAAGGCCGTGGCGAATTCGGGTACTGACGTCTTCCGAGAAAAGATTGTTATCTTGCAGCCAGAGCCGGTACCGGCCAATCTGCCGTATCAGTTCTTTCTTCCAGTTGTGGTAAGCCTCAACCTGCTGCGACAGAGTTCCCTGCTGATTCATTGGATAATCCTTCTGCGCGACTTCCGAGATTAAATGACGTTAATAGTAGCCGTTTTAGTCGGTTGGATGTGGTGCGCCAGTCGGCATTTTTTGCGGAGCGTCGAGCCATGGCTCAAAAAAGGCTTCAGAATCAAACTGTTGACGCTGAAGCCTTGGGTGTTTCCAAATAGAGAAAACTGTAACTGAATGTATATCTGTGAGGCAGGTTACATTCCAAGGCCGATAGAGCCGAGGCCCGCGGCGATCTTCATATGGTCAATCACCACGGAGATGACGTTCAGAATCAGGAACACAATGATCGGCGACAGATCCAGCCCACCCATGGAGGGCATCACACTGCGCACCGGGCGCATCACCGGCTCTGTAATCTGGGCAACCAGCTGGATGGCCGGGTGGCCGCTTTGTGGGGCAATCCAGCTGACCACCACCACGGCAATCACGGACCAGAAGTAAATTTTTACAATCAGACTGAGTACGTTCAGAACTGCCCATACCAGCAGAGTGATCGGGTTGATCCCGGGAATTCCTCCGTTCAGTGCTACCAGGATCAGGAAGAAGGTAAGGGCCTGGATGATTACAGCAAGTACCAGCGCTGCCCCATCAATGCCGCCCCAGCCTGGAATAAAACGGCGCAACGGGCGCAGTGGCGGATTGGTGGCCTTCACTACAAACTGGGAAATCGGGTTGTAGAAGTCGGCCCGGGCCAGCTGTAGCAGGAAGCGCAGCAGTACAATGGTCATGTAGAAGGTGGACGCGATCAGCAGGATCGTAATCACAATATCTGCCAGCATGTAGCTGTGTCTCCGTTAACGGTTACTGTTTGTCTGCCAGTTCTTTGGACATTTCCCGGGAGCGATCAAACGCCGCACCATAGGCCTTTTTCACAAGCTGACGCAGGCCTCCGTCCTCAAAGGTATTAACCGCGCGCTCGGTGGTGCCGCCAGGGGACATGACATTGCGTTTGAGCTGCGCCGGGTCATCGTCGCTTCGGGCAGCCATTTCCGCCGCGCCCGCCATGGTCTGAATAGCGAGTGCCCGCGCGGTTTCAGGTGCAATGCCCGCTTCGGTGGCGGCGCCTTCCAGAGCTTCAAGCATCAAGAAGAAATACGCCGGGCCGCTGCCGGATAGCGCGGTAACGCTGTGCAACTGGTCTTCGTTGTTCACCCACAGCGCTGAGCCGATACTTTCGAACATCGATTGCACCGATGTCTTCTGTGCGTCTTTGACCTGTGCGTTGGCAAACAGTCCGGCGGCACCCTTTCCGACCAGCGAGGGTGTGTTGGGCATCACGCGGACCAGCGGCATTCCGCCACCAAGCCAGTTGTCCAGAGTCTCGGCGGTCAAGCCAGCGGCGATGGAAACCATCAGCGGGCGGGTATTCTGCACCACCGGGGCGATGTCGTGGCAGACATCCGCCATTACCTGGGGTTTGACGGCCAGCACCACAATGTCAGCTTGCTGGGCGCAGTATCGGTTGTCAGTGGTCACACTGACGCCAAAACGCTTCCGGATGGATTGCAGGTGGCCATCATCCGGGGCGCTTACCCAGATATTGCCGGCCTCGTAGCCGTTCTCCAGCATGCCGCCAATAATGGCACTGGCCATGTTGCCGGCACCTATAAAAGAAATCGTGGGTGATTTGCTCAAGGTTTGCTCCAGGGCTTTGGTCAGTTAATTCGTTGAATGCGATGATAGCAGGAACCGCGGGTTTCAGCTCTGGCTGTGTTTGGGTGGCCGCGCACCAAACAGCGCCGTGCCCACCCGAACCCAGGTTGCGCCTTCTGCAATGGCGATTTCGAGATCATCCGACATGCCCATGGAAAGGGTGTCCATCGGGCCGGCCTCTGGAAACGCCTGTTTGAGTTCCCGCAGGGTATTGGCCAGCTTGCGAAAACTCATCCTCAGATCTGCCTCGGACTGGTCTGGATCGGGAATCGCCATTAGCCCTCGCAGTTTCACATTAGGCAAATCGCCGATCTCATCCACCAGTTCGGGCAGTTCGGACAGCGTGCAGCCGGATTTGCTGTCCTCATTATTGATGTTGACCTGCAGACACAGATTTAGCGGCGGTAAACCGGCCGGCCGTTGTTCACTTAGCCGGCGGGCGATTTTCAACCGGTCAACGCTGTGCACCCAGGCAAACGTCTCAGCAATTTGCCGGGTTTTGTTGGACTGGATGGGGCCGATGAAGTGCCACTCAACCTGATCAAGATCCTTCAGGGCGTCAATCTTGTCCATCGCCTCCTGAAGGTAGTTTTCACCAAAGGCAACCTGGCCGGCACTGGCAGCGACCCTGAGTTCGTCTGGCTGGCGTGTCTTGCTGACTGCCAACAGGCGCACACTGCCGGGGTCCCGGCCTGCCTTCAATGTTGCTTTTTGTATGCGTCGGGTTACGCTCCCGATGTTGTCTGCTATGCTGCTCATAGTGTGAGTTTGCCGCTTCTGGACTAAAAGAAAAAGCCCTCCGAGGAATCCTATGGATATTACTGAACTGCTTGCCTTTTCGGCGAAACAGGGCGCATCGGATTTGCACCTGTCTGCCGGTCTGCCCCCCATGATCCGTGTCGACGGCGACGTGCGCCGCATCAACCTGCCCCCGATGGAGCACAAAGAAGTGCACGGGTTGATCTACGACATCATGAACGACAAGCAGCGTAAGGATTACGAAGAGTTCCTGGAAACCGACTTCTCGTTCGAGGTGCCGGGTGTGGCCCGTTTCCGGGTAAACGCCTTCAACCAGAACCGTGGCGCCGGCGCTGTATTCCGGACCATCCCCTCGAAGGTTCTGACCATGGAAGATCTGGGCATGGGCCAGGTGTTCAAGGATATTTCGTCCGTACCCCGTGGCCTGGTCCTGGTCACCGGGCCCACCGGCTCCGGTAAGTCCACCACCCTGGCGGCGATGATGGACTACATCAACGACACCCGCTATGAGCACATCCTGACCATCGAAGACCCGATCGAATTTGTGCACGACTCGAAAAAATGCCTGGTCAACCAGCGGGAAGTTCACCGGGACACCCTGGGCTTTAACGAAGCCCTGCGTTCTGCCCTGCGGGAAGACCCGGACATCATCCTGGTAGGTGAGCTTCGGGACCTGGAAACCATCCGCCTGGCCTTGACCGCCGCAGAAACCGGCCACCTGGTGTTCGGCACCCTGCACACCACCTCTGCCGCCAAGACCATTGACCGGGTGGTTGACGTATTCCCCGCCGAGGAAAAGTCCATGGTGCGGTCCATGTTGTCGGAATCCCTGCAGGCGGTTATCTCCCAGACCCTGATGAAGAAAATGGGCGGCGGCCGGATTGCGGCTCACGAAATCATGATTGGTACCTCGGCGATCCGTAACCTGATTCGTGAAGACAAGATCGCCCAGATGTACTCGTCGATTCAGACCGGTGGTTCCATTGGTATGCAGACGCTTGACCAGTGTCTGGAACGATTGCTGCAGAAGGGGCTGATTTCCCGCGAAGCGGCGCGGGCCAAGGCCAAGATGCCTGATAACTTTTAATTTGGGGCTCCCTGCATTGAGTTTGGAGCAGGGAGTGGGGCGGGTGGTCCTGAAGGACTCCCCGAATAATGTCTGAAGGGCGAGGCGGGTACAGCTTCCCGGGACTGTCTGCAGCATGGATGCTGCAGTCAAGCGTACAGGGACGTATTCACAGCGTGTCCCGGGAAGCTGTACCCGCCTCGCCCGGGCTCCAAACGTTGAAGACTGGACAGAAAGATGGAATTCGAAAAACTATTGCGGCTAATGGTAGAAAAGGGCGGTTCGGACCTGTTTATTACGGCAGGTGTACCACCCAGCATGAAGGTGAACGGGAAAGTACTGCCGGTCACCAAGAATGCCCTGACGCCGGAGCAGACGAGGGAATTTGTCTACGGCGCCATGAACGACAAGCAGCGCGCCGAATTCGAAGAAACCCACGAATGTAACTTCGCCATCAGTGCCCGTGGTATCGGCCGTTTCCGGGTTTCTGCATTCTTCCAGCGCAACCTCTGCGGCATGGTATTGCGGCGGATTGAGGTGAAAATCCCCCAGATTGACGACCTCGCGCTGCCCGAGATCATCAAGGACCTCGCCATGACCAAGCGTGGCCTGATCATGTTTGTGGGCGCCACCGGTACCGGTAAGTCCACCTCCCTGGCTGCCATGCTCGGCCATCGCAACCGTAACAGCCGCGGCCACATCATCTCCATCGAAGACCCGATCGAATTCGTGCACCAGCATCAGGGGTGCATCGTCACCCAGCGGGAAGTAGGCATCGATACCGAAAGCTTTGAAGTGGCCCTCAAGAACACCCTTCGCCAGGCGCCGGACGTTATCCTCATTGGTGAGGTGCGTACCCGCCAGACCATGGAGTATTCGGTACAGTTTGCGGAAACCGGCCACCTGTGTCTGGCCACCCTGCACGCCAACAACGCCAACCAGGCCCTCGACCGGATTATCCAGTTTTTCCCGCCGGAACAGCACAACCAGATCTGGATGGACCTCTCCCTGAACCTTCGCGCCATAGTGGCTCAGCAGTTGGTACCGACGCCGGATGGCAAAGGCCGCAAGGCCGTAATCGAAGTATTGATCAATACGCCGCTGGTGGCGGACCTGATTCGTAAAGCCGAAGTGCACAAACTCAAAGAGTTGATGGCCAAGTCCAACGAATCCGGTATGCAGACGTTTGACCAGGCGTTGTACCGGCTGTACGCCGAAGGCTCCATCACCTACGAAGACGCCTTGGCCCACGCGGATTCCGCGAACGATCTGCGTCTGATGATCAAGCTCGGTGCCGATGCCCAGGGCGCCGACAAGCTGTCCTCGTCAGTCGACAAGCTCACCATTCAAGACGATTGATCGGAGCAACAGGCAGTCCCTCCCCCCAGGCGGCCCGGTTCAGGGTCGCCTTAATACCAAAGTCGTACTTTGTTAGTGCCTGCAACCAGTAGTTTTGGCATTTGAGGCCATTATGGTGCCCTGCGTATACTCCGCGCGCGACTAACAAAGGAGACACCATGCACAAGAATGCCAATGCACTCGTAAAGGCCATCCGCCTCGTCACCCTGGCAGCCGTTGCTGCTCCGGCCACTGTTATGGCTGGCGGCTTTGCCCTGAATGAACAGAGCGCCAGTGCCATGGGTACCGCCAATGCCGGTGCGGCGGCTAACCCCGAGAATGCCACGACCGTATTCTTTAACCCGGCCGGCATGAGTCAGTTGTCTGGGACCAATATTTCGTTTGGTGCGGCCTACCTCGACATTGATGCAGAGGCAAAGGACGGGGCGTCTGCCACTCGGATATCCGGTAATCCTGTAACCCCGGCTGGCCGGGGCGGGGATATAGCCGATGGTGCGTGGCTGCCCAATTTCTACTTGGCCCATGAGGTGAGTGATTCAGTAGACGTCGGTTTTGGTATTCATGCTCCCTACGGGCTGGCCGGTGACTACGAGGATGATTTTGTGGGGCGGTTTTTTGCGGACAAAACCGAGTTAACCGCGATTGCGTTTACACCATCGATCGCCGTTAATAACGGTCAGGGCCTGTCCATGGGTGTCGGGCTGAATATCATTTATGCTGAGGGCCGGCTTACCAGGAATCAGGATCTTGGGCCGAGTGCGGAGCCGCTACCGGTCGGCGCAGAGCCCTACGCTGACATTGACGGTGATGATGTTGGTGTGACCTTTCGCGTAGGTTTCTTGTACGAACTGTCTGACAAAACCCAGTTTGGCATGACGGCGCAAACCGGCACAGAACTCAACCTAAAGGGTGATATGGAGGTGACGGGTGTTCCCGTCCCGGGTATGCCTGGAGTAACAACAGCCCTGAACGAAAAGGTTGAGGTGCCCCTGGCGATTCCCGAGAGCATTACTGTGGGGGCGCGCCATAAACTGACAGATGATGTAACCCTGTTGGCGGGTGCAACATACTCTCGCTGGAGTCGCTTCGAGGAGCTCGACATCATCAGCCGTGACCCTGATGGAGAGATCGCGGGCGTTCCGGGTGCGGTGATTAGTCACACTACGGAGAAATGGGGTAATACCTGGCAATTCAATGTTGGTGGGATATGGCAAGCTACCCCGGCCTGGGCTTTCAAGGCAGGCTATGCCTATGACGAATCACCAGTTGGTGAGTACGTTACCGCCCGTATTCCATCAACGGACCGTCACTGGCTGACACTGGGAACTCAGTGGAAAGACGTCAATAGTGGCTGGACGGTTGATGCAGCAGTCGGAACCCTGATCTTCGACGGCAACGCTAAAGTCGATGAAGTGTTCTACCAGCACGAGAATCCGACTCAGCAAGATCCAAGCTTCGGTGCATCCAACTATCAGGCGGAATACGACCTCAGCGCCTGGAGCGCCGCCGTCGAGTTCAGCAAGGCCTTCTAACCGGCTGACCTCCTGAGTGACTGGCCCGGCGCGCCCGGGTCAGCCCACTACCTGGCCACGGTAGATAACCTGTTTCTTCCGTGGTCGGGCTTCTTCCCCACCTTCGTGTTGTCTATCACTTGATGCACTGCCTGCAATGGGCTGGCCACGATAAGTCTTTGTCTCTGTGCTTTCGTATTCCACTTGGCTGAGTTCTGGCACCCTCTGTTTCAGGGCTTCCCAGGTGTGCACCAGGTGCTGCGAGCGGGTTTTACCTGCGTATTCGGCCAGGTGCTCCGCCAGGTGGTCTTCGTTGAGGTGAAGCTTTACCCCGAATTCAGACTGAATCAGCCGCCGGCACTGCTGCACCAGTTTCAGGTGGGCTGGGTCGAATAACCAGTTGCGTTCACTCGCTGCGGAATTCATGGAATAGGCCTCGCATTGCTGTCACGGCATAGGGCATCAGAGAGCCCAGACGGTTTGAACTTTGCAGATTTCGTGCCGTTATCGGGAGGCGCTTAAACGGAGCCGGAAGGCGGAAAGATGGGAAAAAGGCGCCCTGTTATTGTGCTTTTCCGGTGAAAATGGACAAAAACAGGGCGTTATCAGGGAGGGTTGAGGCCTTAGTGGGCCTGGTCCCAGTTGTCTCCGGTGCCGGCTTCGACCAGTAACGGAACGTCCAGCTTGGCGGCTGCCTGCATCCGCTGAATCAGACCCTTACGCACGGTCTCCAGGGCTTCTTCCCGAACTTCGATGATCAGTTCATCGTGCACCTGCATGGTCATGCAGGCAGCGTCGGTATGCTCTGAGCGCAGCCACTGGTCCACATCAATCATCGCCCGCTTGATGATGTCGGCAGCGGTTCCCTGCATGGGTGCGTTGATGGCGGTGCGCTCGGCAGCCTGTTGCAGCTGTTTGTTGCGGGCATTGATCTCCGGCAGGTACAGGCGGCGGCCGAACAGGGTTTCCACGTAACCGTCGTCGTGGGCCTGTTTGCGGATGTTGTCCATGTACTTGAGCACGCCGGGGTAGCGCTCGAAGTAGCGATCAATGTATTCCTGAGCGGTCTTGCGGTCCACCTCCAGTTGCCGGGCCAGGCCGAAGGCAGACATGCCGTAGATCAGGCCGAAGTTGATGGCCTTGGCGCTTCGGCGTTGGTCGGAGCTGACCTCGATCAGGCTCACGCCGAACACCTCGGCGGCGGTGGCTTTATGAATGTCTTCGCCATGTTCGAAGGCCCTCAGCAGGCCCTTGTCGCCGGACAGATGCGCCATGATGCGCAGTTCGATCTGGGAATAGTCCGCTGCCAGCAATTTGTAACCTTCCGGGGCGATGAATGCCTGGCGTATGCGGCGGCCCTCCGGGGTACGGATAGGGATGTTCTGCAGATTTGGCTCTGAGGACGACAGTCGCCCGGTGGCAGTGACCGCCTGGTGGTAAGAGGTGTGTACCCGGCCGGTGCGGTGATGGATCAGCTCCGGCAGGGTGTCGGTGTAGGTGGACTTGAGCTTGCTCAGGCTGCGGTGTTCCACAATCAGCCGGGGCAGTTCGTGTTCGTGGGCCAGTTCCTGCAGCACCGGCTCGGCGGTGGATGGCGCACCCTTCGGGGTCTTCTTGATCACGCGCAGGCCGAATTTGTCATACAGAATGGCCTGCAGTTGCTTGGTGGAGCCGAGATTGAAGGATTCGCCGGCTACGTCATGGGCTTCTTTCTCCAGCTCTGCCATACGTTCCGCCAGCTCCTGGCTGTGCTGGCGCAAGGTGCTGGCGCTGATTAGTGTGCCCCTTTGTTCCATGCGCGACAGCACTGGCACCAGTGGCAGGTCGATATCCCGGTACACCGATTCCAGCTTGCCGGTCTCTTTCAGTTTCGGGCTCAGGGCCTGGTGCAGGCGAAGGGTAATGTCAGCGTCTTCGGCGGCGTAAGGCCCGGCTTTTTCCAGGTCAATCTGGTTGAAAGTAAGCTGCTTGGCACCCTTGCCGGCGATGGATTCGTAGGTGATGGTTTGTTCACCGAGGTATTCCCGGGCCAGGCTGTCCATGTCGTGGCGGGTGGCCACGGAATTGAGCACATAGGACTCCACCATGGTGTCGTCGCTGATGCCCTCCAGATGGATGCCGTGGTTGGCCAGTACGTTTTTGTCGTATTTCAGGTTCTGGCCGATCTTTTTCGCGTCCGGGTTTTCCAGCAACGGTTTGAGCTGATTCAGCACGTCATCGCGGTCAAGTTGGTCCGGTGCGCCCATGTAGTCGTGGCCCAAGGGCACGTAGGCCGCTTCACCGGGCTCGACGGCAAAGGACACACCAACAATTTCGGCGTCCATGTAACGCAGGCTGGTGGTTTCGGTGTCAAAAGCGAATTGGTCAGCGGCATTCAGCCGTTGCAGCCAGGTGTCGAGCTCTCCCTGCTCGGTAACCACGGAATACTGTTTCTCTACCGGTTTTGCGGATTCCTGCTCGGCGGAGGGCTCGCTCCGGGCATTGGCGGAATCGGCGTTCTCAAGCTCGGCAATCCAGCTACGGAATTCATATTCCTTGAACAGCTCCAGCAGGGAATGGTCATCCTGTTCCCGCTCTTGCAGATCTTCCAGGCCGAAGTCCAGATCCACATCCAGTCGGATGGTGGCCAGTTCCCGGCTCAGGGGCAGGGTGCCTGTGGCCTCCCGCAGGTATTCGCCGATCTTGCCTTTAATCTCGTCCGCGTGTTCGATCAGGTTGTCGAGATCGTTGTAAGTCTGCAGCCATTTTACAGCGGTTTTCGGGCCACACTTGTTCACGCCCGGGATGTTATCCACCTTGTCACCGACCAGGGCCAGGTAGTCGATGATCTGTTCCGGTGTCACGCCGAACTTCTCGACCACGCCCTCCCGATCCATGGCGGTTTCCGTCATGGTGTTGATCAGGGTGACATGGTCACTCACCAGTTGGGCCATGTCTTTGTCGCCGGTGGACACCACCACATCGATACCCTTGCTGGTGGCTTCGTGGGCCAGGGTGCCAATCACGTCATCGGCTTCCACCCCCGGCACAATCAGCAGCGGCAACCCCATGGCGCGCACGATTTCATGGATTGGTTCAATCTGAACGGCCAGATCCTCCGGCATTGGCGGTCGGTTGGCCTTGTATTCATCAAACATTTCATGGCGGAAGGTTTTACCTTTGGCGTCAAACACCACCACCACCTTGGAGCCGGGAAAATCCTGCTCAAGGCGCCGCAACATGCTGATAACACCTTTGATGGCGCCGGTCGGATGGTTTTTGCTGGTGGTCAGTGGTGGCAGCGCGTGGTAAGCACGAAACAGGTAGGACGATCCGTCCACAAGGACCACAGGTGGGGTCTTTTTCTCAGTCATGTCAAAGCCGGTCCGGAATCTGATTGAAGCGTGGGTTGGCTTGTGCAACTCTAGCCAGAAAGATGAACGAAAGGGTACCACGAAAATGAAACGAATCGCCTGTTCCGCCATGTTGGCTGGGCTTGTCTCTTTGCCGGTGATGGCGCAGCAAGAAGGCTCACTGGATGCTGTCCCGGTGGTTACGCCCCAGGAGCCCGTGATTATTTCCGATTACCAGCCCCCGGAGGGTGGGCCGGAAATTGTGATCAGGCCGGGGGAGAATGAAGTCTTTTACGAATACCGGGTGAACGGCCAGTTGATGGAAATCAAGGTGGTGCCCGAAGTAGGGCCCGAGTACTACCTGGTGCCGTCCGGTGGTGGCTGGATTCAGGACACTGAGTCTGACCTGTTGATTCCCAGCTGGGTCATCTTCCGCTGGTAACCCTACTGCCCCTTTTTAGCGCTCAGATCAGGTTAACCTCCACCGGATCTGAGCGTCGGCTTTCAAGCCCATCCACGTCAACGGTCGTAATCGAGAACTCGTAAGCTCCGGGTGGCATGCCTTCAAGGCGGTACCGGGTTGTGCTGGCATCGTTTAACGGAATGATATTGAAATCGTTCTTGTGCTTCATCCGGTAATAGATGCGATACCCGGAGATCTGGCCGGGTGCCAGAGACGACCCATCTTCGCGGGTCATCGGTGGGTTCCATGCCAGAGTGCGGGGGCTGTCGGCGCTATCCGCAGAATACTGGCTCTCCTGTGCCGTGGGCGACTGTCCCAGTGTGGCCAGAAGGTTGGATTGCGCCTGTTTCAGCCTGGCATCCGAGACTTCCGAGGCGCGCTGTGAGTCGAGTTTGCTGGCGCGAGTGTCTTCCTGGCAGCCAGTCATCAGGATGGTAATGGCAATAATCGACAGACAAAGCAAGGCCCGGCCGGGCAAAAGTGGCAGTACAGTCTTCATGGTCAACTCGCATACGGAGCCGTAGTTGGCTCTCTGGTTTTCTGGTCGTATGGAGCCTGAATAAAGCAGGGAGACGGGCTACCTCAAACTAGGTGCGATTATGCCAGCCATTGCCTTTCGATCAAGTGAACTATCCGTAAAAACCGCAAATGCGGGTTTTAGTATGAACATTCTAATTTTTAGCCGTACCTTGGTAAGTGAAAGTTACCAAAGGCATTCAGAAGCAAGGGCTTGTGGTGCCGAAACGATCCTAACATCAAGGAGCTATACCATGGGTAAACTGAAATCTTACCAGGAACAACTGCAGGACATCGTTGAGAAGGGCATCAACGCTGCTGAAGAGCAGCAGAAGAAGCTGGCTTCCAAGCCGTTTGATTATGCAGAGAAGCTGGAAGCAGAAGCCCGCGAATACAGCGTAAAGACCCTGCGCAAGCGCTACACCGGCTACTCCGAGAACCTGTTCGAGCAGCTGCGTAGTCTGAACAGCCGCTTCGGTAACTTCGCCGCCGAACTGGTTGCCAAGCTTGAGAAGGAAGCCGCTGAAGGTGCTGACGCTGTTTCCGGCGCTGCAGAAGACGTAGCAGAAGCCGCTCAGGATGCCAAAAAGTCGGTCACTGCCAAGAAGCCGGCCGCTCGTAAGCCTGCGGCTCGCAAGACGGCAGCCAAGAAAGAAACAGCTTCCGCCTGATCAGGACGCAAAGCTGTAACCAAAAAGGGCGCTCTGGTGAGCGCCCTTTGTCTTTTTCGTAATCGCAAAAATTTATTCCGGCTCCAGAGGAAGAGTCCGCTCCTGGCCAGTAACAACTTCCAGTCGCTTGATATCCGCCTCAAATTCTTTCTTCATCGAGCTGATATCCTGCTGTTGCGCCGCAATTTCCCGTTCCACGTCGCGGATCTGTGATTCCAGCCGCCGAATCCTTTCCAGAGTGGCTTCCGGGATCTCCCTGCCAGCCCGCTCCATGTCGGCTGCCCGGCTTTGTTCGCTGTCAAGCTGGCTGGAAATGACGGAAATGTTGCCCCGTTTCAGTTGGATGATCCCTTCCAGTTCGCGAATCTTCCGATGCATGGCGCGCACAGCCTGGTCCGGGTGGCTGAACCGTTTCAACAGTTGGCGATCCTGTTGCTGCTGGATCTCTGCCTGACGTTGGCGTTCTTTTTCCGCTTCCCGGGCCGCGATTTCCTCGGCCGTAGGCGCGGGCGGGATTGTTTCAATCACCCGGCCATTGGTGCTGAGGATGTCGTAGCCGCGTTTGGTGGCTTCCTGCGGGATGGTGCTGCTGATCACCAGTTGACCGTTGTCATCCGTGTAACGATACATATTGGCCTGCACACTGGCAGAGAACAGCAGCCCTGCCGCCGCCAGGCTGGCAATAACCGTCGATTTGGACACACGGTGTTGCATGGTCAGACTCCGTAACGGTCCCGGTAGCTGGCCACATTTTCCGCATGGCCGGCAAACTCCGGATTGGACTTCAGGTAGTCCAATACCTGCTCAAGACGAATGATGCTGACAACGGGAATTCCGAATTCCTGTTCCACTTCCTGGATGGCGGACAACTCGCCGTTGCCTTTTTCCTGCCGGTCCAACGCTATCAGCACACCGGCGGGCTCCGCGCCAGCGGCGCGAATGATGTCGATGGATTCCCGAATGGCGGTGCCGGCAGTGATCACGTCATCCACAATCAGTACCTTACCTTCTAGTGGTGCACCAACAATATTGCCACCCTCACCATGATCTTTCTTTTCTTTGCGATTGAAGGCAAACGGTTTGCTGTTACCGTCTGTTGCAAGGGCCATGGCGGTCACCGTGGCCAACGGAATGCCCTTATAGGCGGGCCCGAAAATAATGTCATAATTCAGGCCGCTGCGTTCGATGGCTGCGGCATAAGCTTTGCTTAGTTGCAACAGGTCGTTACCGGTATTGAACAGCCCGGCATTGAAAAAGTAGGGGCTGGTTCGGCCGGATTTGAGCGTGAACTCTCCAAAGCGCAGAACATTCCGCTCAATGGCAAACTCGATAAAATTTTGCTGATAGTCGTGCATGGCAAGGCTTCTGGCGGGGTTTGATCTTTAATTAAAGCGTAAAACCGGTATCATACACACAAACCGAATCAGGGAACATGTATGCGGGTAGTTACAATCAGCGTCAATGGTCTTGAACAGGCCGTTGAGAAGGGTTTTTTTGACTGGCTTGCCGAGCAGGACGCTGATGTCGTCTGTGTGCAGGACCACCGCATGCGTGCCTATGAAGTGGAAGATAAAAACCTGATTCCGGAAGGCTATGAGGCCTACTTTATTGATGGTGAGCTCAACGAGCACGGTGGTGTGGGTATCTACACCCGCCACTTTCCGAAAGCCATCATGTACGGGTTTGCCAATGAACAGGCCGACCGCGAAGGCCGTTTTATTCAGGCGGATTTCGACAAGGTCTCCGTGGCCTGTGTGCTGGCGCCCTGCGCCCTTGGCCGGGAGGATGAGCTGATTGGCGAAGACGACCTCACTGTGCTCGACCACAAAGACGAGTTCATGGAAGCCTTCGGCCTGCATATGCAGAAAACCCTGCGTAAGCGCCGCCAGTTTATTTTCTGTGCCAACCTGCAAACCGCCCACCATGTGACGGACGCCAGCCCGCTGTATCACAAGACGGATTTCTCCGGTTTCCTGCCCCATGAGCGTGCATGGCTTGATCGCCTGTTTGATGAGATGGGCTGCATTGATGGTTTCCGGGAAATCAACAAACAGAGCAATCAGTTCACCTGGTGGCCGGAGCAAACCGAGGGTTCCCGCAAGAAGGCGGGTATTCGGGTGGATTACCAGTTGTTGACGCCGGGTATTCGCAAGACCATCCGTGATGGCTGGATTGATGAAGACACCCGTTTCTCTGATCACGCCCCGGTGATCATGGATTATGATATTGAAATCGGCTTTTAAGCGTTGAGATAGTCGACCGCGTGTCCGGAGGGGGAAGCCTTTCCGGGACACGCTACGAGCACATCCCTGTGCGCTCCGCTCCGGCCATCCCTGGCCGGAGAGGGTCCCGGAAAGGCTTCCCCCTCCGAACCCGCTAGATCTCAGTAGGCCGTCAGGCTTGCGCGCCGAGAGCTTCTTTCTGGATTTCAAACAACTGGTTAATCGCTGTCCTGGCCAGCGCGAGCATGGAGTCCAGCTCGGCCTGCTCGAACGGAGCGCCTTCCGCCGTTCCCTGAATTTCGATGAAGCCACCCTTATCCGTCATGATCACGTTCATATCAGTTTCTGCTTCGGAATCCTCCGGATAGTCCAGGTCCGCTACCGGCGTACCTTTGTAAACGCCAACGGAGACCGCTGCCACCATTTGAACAAGGGGAGATTTTTTCAGGCGTTTGGTGGCGACCAAGTGGTTCAGGGCGTCAACGAGGGCCACGCAACCACCGGTGATGGCCGCTGTGCGGGTGCCGCCGTCGGCCTGGATAACGTCGCAGTCGATGGTGATGGTGTGCTCGCCCAGGGCTTCCAGGTCTACCGCGGCGCGCAGGCTGCGGCCAATCAGGCGCTGGATTTCCACGGTGCGGCCACCCTGTTTGCCACGTGCGGCTTCGCGGCCCATGCGGCTGCCGGTGGAACGGGGTAGCATGCCGTACTCGGCGGTGATCCAGCCCTTGCCTTCGCCGCGCAGGAACGGCGGTACCTTGTTCTCAACAGAGGCGGTACAGATGACTTTTGTATCACCAAACTCTACCAGAACCGAGCCTTCGGCATGGCGGGTGTAGTTGCGGGTGATGCGGACGTCTCTGGGTTGCTCGGGCGTTCTGCCACTTGGTCGCATAGTGTGTCCTGTTTGTGAAAATGCATGTCCGGGCGGTGCCGGTCGGAATCTTTGAAAGGTCGGCGAGTATAACACGTAGCAAGCCCCGGGCGGTGGCCTGCAGGGTGATCTTTGGTCGGGTTCGCCGCCCGGGCAGATACCCTGTTAAACTCGACGCATCTGTTCATCGGTTATGGAGCCAATATGATCCGCAGCATGACTGCTTTTGCCCGCAAGGATACCCAGGGTGACTGGGGTACGCTCACTTGTGAGATCCGTACCGTAAACCACCGCTATCTGGAGCCGTCTTTCCGCCTGCCGGAGGCGTTTCGGGAGCTGGAGAACCGGTTTCGGGAGGAGCTGCGCAATCAGGGGTTAAAGCGAGGCAAGGTCGATATCTCCATGCGCCTGCAGTCGACCGAGAACGAGGTGCAGAGCTTCGAAATCAGCGATGAAATGGCCAGGGCGGTGAACGAGGCGGCCAACCACATCAACCGCATCCTGGATAACCCGGCCCATATCAATGCATTGGATATTCTGCGCTGGCCGGGCGTGATGTCTTTGCCGGAAAAAGACTACAGCGCGGCGAAAGAAGCGGCTGCCGGCCTTTTCAAAGATACTGTGAAAGAGCTGATGACGGTTCGCGAGCGGGAAGGTGAGCGCCTGCGGCCGTTGTTTGAGGATCGACTGGCCACCATGGGCCGGTTGGTGGCGGAGGTGCGGGAGAAAATGCCACAGTTACTGGCCGCCCAGGAGCAGAGCCTTCGGGATCGCTTCGAAAAAGCCAAAGTCGAGCTGGACCCGGAGCGGGTGTCACAGGAAATGGTGATGTTGGCGCAAAAGAGTGATGTGGCCGAGGAACTGGACCGGCTGGAGGCCCATATCAGTGAAGTGACCGACACCCTGCAAAACGATGACGCCATCGGCCGGCGCCTGGATTTCCTTATGCAGGAGCTGAACCGGGAAGCCAATACCCTTAGCAGCAAGAGCATTGATGCCGCTGTTACCCGCGCGGCGGTGGACCTGAAAGTGCTCATCGAGCAAATGCGTGAGCAGGTGCAGAATATTGAGTGATGTTCTTGGGGGTTCGACGTTGTTCTTGATGGCATTATAAATCAAATAGTTATGTAATTTTGACGCTCATAATGTTCGTGTAAGTTCTGCCAAGTTTGGGTAGTGATGGGTAGTAGATTGGGGAGTATTTTCTCGCTATATTGTATCGGCGAGATTGTACTCCCCAATTTTTTTAAGGCAGGAAAGTGGGCAAGCTACACGACAAGACCGTCAAGAAACTGATCAAAGAGAAGCCATCCGTGCGGCATGCCGATGGCAATGGTCTCTACCTCATGACCCCGAAGCGCGGCGATGCCTACTGGATGCTGCGCTATACCACCCCAGCTACCAAGCTCCGGCGCGAATACACCATCGGCAAGGTGGACGACTGGTCATTGGCCGACGCCCGTGATGAGGCGGCGAAGCTGAGGTTGGCGATCAAGCGTGAGGGTGCTGACCCGGTTCAGGAGCGGCAGAAGGTCAACCAAAACCCCTTCAAAACGCTCAATGACCTGTACGCGGACTACTACGAGCTTCGCAAACGAGAAATCGCGTCCCACCATAAAGAGAAGAGCCTGTACGAGCGTGAGGTCGCCTGGCGCATCGGAAAGGTGGAACTTGAAAAGATCCGACCAGTGGATATCAGTGAAATCCTGCGGGACGTGGCCACTGGCTATGACGACAATAAGCCCCGCCCAACCCTATCAAATGATTTGATGCGCCTGCTGAGGAACCTGTTTGATCATGGCATCAAACTGGACGTCACCAGGTTCAATCCAGCCTCGCCATTCCGTCCCAGGGACGCCGGCGGGGAGGAGAAGGCCGCCAACTACCCAATGAATGAAGACGAAGTCACCGAGTTCTTCACCAAACTCCGGGTGATTCCGGCGCAGTTCAGCCGTGAAAACTACCTGGCCTGTGCTTTGTTGATTGCGACCTGTACGAGAAAAATGGAGCTGCTGGCAGCGCCTTGGTCGGAATTCGATCTGGAGAACCGTATCTGGTACCTGCCCGAGGAAAGGACCAAAAAGAGAAGGGCCATCGATATCCCGTTGGCGGAGCCCGCCGTGGAATGGCTGAATGAGCTGAAGGTACGTTCCTGCGGTAGTGAGTGGGTATTTCCAGCTCGCAGGATCAGTAAAAAAGCACGGACGCCGTTTGTGTGTGAAAACACGCTGAACCATGCGCTCAAGAAACTCTTTGAGAAAAAGTTCTTTTCGTTCGACAAGCGCCGCGTCCACGATCTGCGTGGCACGGCCAGGACGAAGCTGGGCAAGCTTGGTTTTGATGACAATCTGGCTCAGCGCTGCCTGAATCAACTGCCCGGCAACCGGACGGACCGGGTTTATAACAAGCATGCGTACTTTGAAGAGCGAAGAGCGGCTCACGAGGCGCTCTGCGAGTGGCTGGCGCCCATCGTGAGAGGTGAAGTCAGCTCTGGAGGGTAAAGGGGCCAGATCAGGCCCCTTGTTGCTCAATCCAGGCCAACAGATCCGACAGGCGCCAGGCCACTGAGTTGCATCCCAGCTTGAGTCGTGCCGGAGCCACTCGCTTTCGTTCCAAGGTCCACCACTGCGTCCGGCTGACGGCTGTAATCGCTCGACGGTCCGACTCCCGAACCAGCCGCTCACACTGTCCAGAACGAGCCAGCAGCTTGGCGCGCACCTCCTCCGAAGGCGGACTGAAGGTCTTGTTACTCATTCTCCGTTACCTCCGAATCAACACTGGGATAAGTGGGAAACTGGGAAAGTCCATCTCCATCCGGTAGCGCTTCCCAATACGCCTTGATGCGATCAGGCCACAGGGCGAAAAAACGCTCCGATCGATCCCGTAGCTTGATTTTCATGGTGCCACGGCTCTGTTCATTGGTTTCCAGGAAATCTCTCTGGATCAGCGGCTCAATTTCCCGGGTGTATCGACTTCGAAGGCCAAGCTCCTTGATAAGAGTATTTTTGGGTATCAGCCACTGCGTCTCACCGGCCACTTTGCGTCGCAGACCAATTGCTCTTCCGTAATCCCCCCGCTCTATGTCAACGAGACGGTGATTCCATTTGTAAATAGCATCGCGAAGGCGGGCCAACAGGCGGTACTCCTCCGAATTGAAGATGTGACCCCGGCTCCGAAGCCAGGCTCCAACGACTTGGTGTACTGCTCGAACCGACTCCGCTTCCGTCCAGGGGAGGAGATAGTTCCGACATGCCAGGCATAGTGCAGCGGTGATCAGTGCGAACCGCCTGATCACTCGGACGACTTGCGAAGCCATATGAGGGGTCTTCCATTGCTCCGTCAACCGGGCAACCTCATTCTGGATGTAGCTGGGTAGGTCATTCACATCTTCTGTAAGACGCTCGAGCCAGTGCCGGAACAGTGTGCCGTGGTAGTGCCCGGTACGGCTTTTCAACGTGTCCACGAACTCTTGGGCACTGTTGAATCCATGCAACTTGTCAAAGGCTCCAAACCTCCCAAAAATCGGAATCTCGACAAGTCGGGTTTCTTGGCCGGCTTTAACCGACTTGCCTATTTCCTGAAATACTTCCGATAGCCATACCTCACCGGTACTTAAAGCCAGAGTTCGCCAGTGCGTTTGTGCAGTAAGGTCCCCTGATATATTCGCACGCAACTTACTGGCACCGGTCATTATATGATACGTCGCTACATCGACATCTTCCGGGCGCGCCAGGCCAATTTCATCCAATGCCAGCAACATGTCATTGTGCTCAGCAGCCACGGCTGCCAAGCCATTGGCAGTCGATACCCAGTTCCGCACAAACGTTGGTGCACCACACACGCTCGCGGCCGCCTGCAGTAGTGTCGTTTTACCGCTGGAGCTATTGCCGCCGAAGTGAAAAGCCCCATTTTCAATCTCCGCATGCTTCAGCAGTGGTGCCGCAAGGGCTACCCCAATGCTGAACATCGCCAGCGGGTTGCCCTCACACAGCTTCCCCACTTGAGCTTGCCAATCCTGGAGAGAACCGTTTTCCTGAAGTAGAGGGGAGGTTGATAGCTGCCCGACGAAGTAGTGCTGCTCATCCGCCTGACCTGCCGTCCAGCTACTCGTCGCGAAGATGGGGCCGTGCCAACCTGTACGGTCGACGGTTGTGGCCGGCGGCGCCTTTGCCATTTCCTCAAGCAGGTAGCGTTGTAGTCGTGCCCAACTGATATTGCCAGGCTCCAGCGGATAGCCGCTGTCCACGAGCAGCTCCCGTATCTGTCGGGCGTTATCGCCGTTCAGGTTGCGCGCATACACCACCTCGCGGAGCAGGACGTTGTCCATATTTTTCCACTGCAGCAGCGCACCGTGACCGTGCTTCTTGTTGGAGAGTCGGGTTCTGGCAATAACCTCAATCCATCCACCAACTCTTTGCCATTCATCAGAGCTGAAGCAGTACAGGCCAGAGTCTCTCAATTGAAATTTCATTTGCCCCTCCGTCACAACCGATCCAGCCAGTTTCTAACATCCTGGATCCGAAACCTGACGGCTCGACCTTGCGGGTTTGGCTTGATGGGGGCGGGGAAGCGACCTGATCGGACGTATCGACGTAGCGTGGCTTGCGATAGCTGAGTGACGGCGCACACTTCTTCGTATGTGAGCAAGCGCTCGTTGGTCTCGCTAGAAAACATGTGTTTCATTATCTACTCCTGGTTCGTTGATTAACGGCAGGAGTGATTATTAGTAATCAGGAGTCAGGACCAGAACCGTGAAATTGGCCATTTTGGGCGCAAAGAGAAAAAAATTATAACTAGATGAAATTAAAGGTTAACTTCTGTCATTAAGGCGATTTTCATGGGAGCCTCATCGGTTTACGAGCAAAATCTGGCGAAATGTAAGCAATCGCTGTTACCCGCCACCATCACGGCATCATTTTGTGAAGCGGTAATGCGCATTGACTTTCACATGTGAAAGTCAATGCTGGACGTGATCAAAACAGCCTCTTAAAGAGCCTTTTCGAGGCCCTGTTATTTTACGGGGCATGTCCATATCACAACGGGGCTCCAAAAGGTCTCTTCCAAGCCCTTTGTAAGTGCCCCGAGGAAGTAGCGGGAATTGTCGTAGCGACGACAGTCAGTCCGGTTCCATCAAGCCACCGGATACCGGTGTTTTCACTGAGGTGGGAGGCCAGGGTCCCAAATAAATAATGGAGCGCGGATCCTTCAGCCCATGCGAGCTATTTCATGGCGCGTGGGAGCGCAGCGGCAAAGTCCCAAATCAGGTAGTCACGTGGACAGGAATTGGAAAGGTCCCATGGCTTGGAGGAAGGAATCTGCCTCCGCCCCCGCCTTTGTGTCCAAAAAGGACAAAAGCACATGGCAGCTCAAAGCACTCGACGGATTACGATTGTTGGCAAATCCATAGCGAGGAGCCAGCCATGAGCAAACGAATGACTCACCAGGAAATCTGCGAAGAGTGGGAGGCGGTCAGCCGAGCCCAAAATGTGAACCACCAACGTGGTATCAAAGCCGCCATAACGCAATGCCGTCAGTTTCTGACGGCGATTCACCAGCAAGCGGACGTGGAGCAAGCAAGGTACCGCTATCTGGCGCAGCGGCTCTGTGATCACTTCTGGTCCCACAACATGGCTCATCGTACCGACAAGACACCCGGCTATCCCGGGCACTTCGGCTGCCGCGTTCGACTCAGAAAAAGAAAACTGGAATTGTCCTGGTACTACAACCGCTTTATCCCGAAGAAGAGTGGCGAGGGCCGATCAGTTTTCAGTGAGTACATCCGCAAAGAAGGTCGGTTCCGCTATCACAAACCGGCCTTCACGCGGGCACAGGACTGGGAGAAACCGCTCATCATGGAAACTGAGGACGGTTTTGAAATGTTGCGAAGGCTCAATGCCAACCAGGCGGAGCTTTGTCGAATCGTGCGGAAAAGCGAGCGCCTCCTGAAAAATCTGGAGGAGCACCTCGGTGGACTGAAGGAGGCGACCAGCGGGAGTTCAAGCCCCTCCAACGAGGAGGGATGAGGGCTGTTGGCGGTAAAAGGCATGCCGCTCACACCGCAGGTGTTGATTGCGTGGGGCTATTGATGGGATCGCCCAGATTTCAGGTGGCTATATATGCCGTTCTTTGCTGGTCTATCCGGGTCAAATCGGTTGAATGCAGCGTGGTACCTCTATATATTGATCAGTCAATGTAGTGTAGGGCTGTTCCGCCCATGAGACCGTGCCGCCTCAGATAAGGTGGCAACACCATCGCCCATAGGAAGCGAAAACATGGCCGAGATGGAAGATCGCTGGTTATCCGTAGACGAAATTGGCAAGCACCTCGGTGTCAGCAATGACACCGTGTACCGCTGGATCGACAAGCACGCAATGCCCGCCCACCGCATGGGGCGATTTTGGAAGTTCAAAAAAGTCGAAGTGGATGAGTGGGTCAAGGGCGGTGGAGCCGCTGAGACGAGCAAAGGTGAGCGTTCCGAATGACCCAAGGCCGGTATCGCATCTCCTTCACGTCCGGCAGCCTGTATCACCGCGAATCGGTGAAGTTGGCCGAGCTGTACCTGTCGCTCCGTGACTGGGAAGATGTGCGGACTCAAGCTCTACATGACAACCTGCTACAGGCCAGAACAGAAAGCACGGCAAAGCGCACCTGTAGAGAGGCGATTGCACGCCTGAAGACGTTGACCGAAAGCGAACTGACTTTCCTGGCCGAGGCAAACCACCAGGACCAGGCTCACCTTCTGTGGGTTGCCGTGTGCCGCCTGTACCGCTTTATCGCGGACTTTGCGGTGGAAGTGCTACACGAACGGTTTGTCGCGATGAAGCTGGATCTCAGTTTTGAGGATTTCGATGCCTTCTATAACCGTAAATCGGAATGGCATGACGAACTGGATAATGCCAGCGCCTCAACGCGCGATAAATTGCGGCAGGTCCTGTTCAGAATGCTGCGGGAGGCAGGGTTGTTAGCTAAGGACAAAACCATAAACGCAGTTCTGCTCAGCCCCAGGCTGGTTGAGTTGCTGCGTCAGAACAATCCTGACGAGTTTTTCTACTTCCCAGTCTATGAATCCGATATCAGGGGGATGTCAGCTTGAAAAAGGACATTGCCAAAATGCCGATGCAGGAGCGACTACAGCACCTGTTTAGCGTGGTTTCCGGCCAGCGGTTCCTGAACAAACAGGGACTGGGTAATGAAGTGCCTTTCTTCATCTGTCCCTACCGGCCTGAAGAAGCGGTCGAGATGGAGCGTCTTCAGCGGCAGTTGGTTAACCGGCTGGAGCAGGCGGGCATCCGGATCCTGAGTATCAATCTGTACGACCTGGCCGTCGATATTTTGAAAGAAAGAGACATCTGGGAGCAGGTGTTGGAGCTCGAGCCCACGGTCTCAAAGGATCAGCTGAAAGAACTGCTACAGGGAGTGCTGGACCCGGAAGCCCATTTGGTGCCCGCTATTGCGGCAAAACTCCAGTCCGTTGAGTTTGACGTGCTGTTTCTCTCAGGGGTGGGCGAGGTTTTCCCCTACATACGCTCCCATAACGTGCTCAACAACTTGCAGAGCACCGCCAAAGACCAGCCAACGGTGATGTTCTTTCCGGGGTCCTATACCCACTCGCTGGAAACCGGTGCATCGCTGGATCTGTTCGGCAGGCTGCATGACGACAAGTACTACCGTGCGTTCAACATCTTTCATTACGAAGCCTGAGCGGACGATACGATTCGAGGCGTAATCATTAAGGGAAAGTACAATGACATTGAAGAATATTTTTCTAAAGCCCGTTGACCGCCCCATTGAAGGCGTTATCAAAGCCGACGATGAAGCCAGTCTTCGCCTCGAAATTGAAGAATACGTACTGACCAACGAAGTCGAGAAACGCCTCGAAGAGTTCCTGGACGCCTACAATAACTACGAAGGGGCGAACGGGGTCTGGGTATCCGGCTTCTTCGGCTCAGGTAAGTCGCACCTCCTCAAGATGCTGGCCCTTCTGCTTGAAAACCGGGAGATGGACGGTGCTACTACCCTGGACCTGTTCCTTCCCAAGTGCAGTGAGAATGAAATTCTCCGGGGCGACCTGAAGCGAGCTGTCTCAATTCCGGCGAAGAGCATTCTGTTCAACATCGACCAGAAAGCCGATGTCATCAGCAAAACCCAAATCGATGCGCTTCTGGCCGTGTTCGTTAAAGTCTTCGACGAAATGTGCGGCTACTACGGCAAACAAGGGCACATTGCCCAGTTTGAGCGCGATCTGGACGGCCGTGGCCTGTACGAACAATTCAAAGCCGAGTACGAGACCATCGCCGGCCGCCCCTGGCAGAAAGGCCGGGAGCAGGCCCTCCTGGAAGGCGCGAATATCGCCAAAGCCTACGCCGCTGTGACCGGTGGCGACCCGCAGTCGGCAGCGGGCATTCTGGACAAGTACCGCAGCGAATACCGAGTTTCGATAGAGGACTTCGCGGACAATGTGAACACCTATATCGAGAAGCAGGCAAAAGAGGGTGGCCACAAAGAGTTCCGCCTGAACTTCTTTGTGGACGAGGTTGGCCAGTACATTGCCGACAACACCAAGCTGATGACCAACCTGCAAACCATTGCCGAGAGCCTCGCCACCAAGTGTCGTGGGCGGGCCTGGATTATCGTCACCGCCCAGGAAGAAATGAAAAACGTGGTTGGCGAAATGGGCAAGCAGCAAGGCAACGATTTCTCGAAAATTCAGGCACGGTTCAATAACCGTATGAAGCTGTCCAGTGCGGACGTGGCGGAGGTCATCCAGAAGCGCCTGCTAACCAAGACCGAAGAAGGCGTCAATCAGCTGTCGGACGTCTATCACGCGCAGGCAAACAACTTCAAAACCCTGTTTGACTTCGCGGATGGATCGGCCACCTACCGGAACTTCCGGGACAGGGACCACTTCATCCACAGCTACCCCTTCGTCCCCTACCAGTTCGCGCTGTTTCAATCGGCGATCCAGAATCTGTCGCAGCACAACGCCTTCGAGGGTAAACACAGTTCTGTCGGTGAGCGCTCCATGCTGGGTGTTTTCCAGCAGGTGGCCATCCACATCGGCAACCATGAGGTGGGCCAGCTGGCCACCTTTGACCTGATGTTTGAAGGCATCCGCTCTGCACTGAAATCACAAATACAGCGGGCGATTATTCAGGCCGAGAACCATCTCGATAATGCCTTCGCTATCCGGCTGCTGAAGGCCCTGTTCCTGGTCAAATATGTCAAGGAATTCAAGCCCACGGTGCGCAACCTTTGCGTGCTGATGCTGGATGCCTTCGATCAGGATCTACCGGCACTTCGCACCAAGGTCGAAGAAGCCCTGAGCCTTCTGGAGCAACAGACCTACATACAGCGCAACGGCGACCAGTACGAGTACCTGACGGACGAGGAAAAGGACGTCGAGCAGGAGATCAAGAACACAGAGGTTGAGTCATCGGACGTTGCGGACGAGCTGGAAAAGATCGTTTTCGACTTTGTTATAAAACAGCGCAAAATCCGCTATGACGCCGGCTCCTCCCAAAACCAGGGGCAGGACTACTCCTATTCGCGCAAACTGGATGATCGTCTGCATGGGCGTGAATACGAGCTCTCGATCAATGTCATCAGCCCGTTCCACGAGCATACTGACAACGAGCAAATGCTACGCACAGCCTCGACCTACAAGGCGGACGAGCTGTTCGTGCTCATGCCGTCGGACGAGCGCCTGGTGCGCGATCTGCTCATGTTCAAGCGCACCGAGAAGTACATCAAGCAGAACATTTCCGTTACCCAGCAGGAAGCCGTTAAGCGGATCCTGAATGACAAGGGCTTCCAGAACCGTGAGCGCGAGGCCAGGCTCCGGCAGCAGGTTCAGACCCTCATGGGCAAGTCCAAGTTGCTCATTGGCGGCGCCGATGTGGAAGTGGCGAATGAGGACCCCCAGACGCGCATTATTCGGGGCTTCCATGAGCTGATTTCACGGGCTTACCCCAACCTCCGCATGTTGCGCGGCGTTTCCTACACGGAAAACGACATCAGCAATTGCCTCAACCGTACAGACGATGGCCTTTTCGGTAACGACGCCACGGCCCTGGCAGAATCCGAGCAGGAAGTGCTGGCGTTCATTCAGAGCAACAATCGGGGCGGTGTCCGCACCACCCTCAAGAGCCTGCTGGAAAAGTTCGAACACAAACCCTACGGCTGGTATTACGCCGCGATTCTCTGCACCCTGGCCAACCTTTGTGCCCGTGGCAAGGTGGAAGTTCGTCTCGACGGTAACATCCTGGAGGACAGCGAGCTGGAGCGCGCCCTGCGTAACACTCACGGCCACGGCAACGTGGTGCTGGAACCACAGATTGAGTTCACCGCCTCTCAGGTCCGAGCCCTCAAGTCGTTCTACGAGGACTTCTTCGACAGCCCGCCCCGCAGCAGCGAAGCCAAGGCCCTGGGTAAAGAGGCCGGCGAAGCCTTCCAGGACATGTACCACGACCTGGATCGGCGGATAGCGCAGGTCGATCAGTACCCGTTTCTCAATGCCTTGAAACCTGCCCTGGTGACGCTGAAAGAGGTCGCCGGAAAGCCCTACACCTGGCACCTGACGGAATTGGGCAAGCAGGAAGACCAACTGCTGGACCTGAAAGAGGATGTCATCGATCCCATCCGCAGGCTTATGGGCGGCTCACAGAAAGACATCTACAACCAGGCTCGGTCCTTCCTGCAGAGTCAGGAGCCCAACTTCATCTATGTGTCCGGGGACGAGATCGAGCAGATCCGCACCATCCTGAACGACCCTAACTGCTACAAGGGGAATCGCATTCAGCAGCTCAAGGGCCAACTGGATAGCCTGCAGGAGCGCATCGATGAGAAAGTGCAGCAAACCCGAGCTCAGGCAGAAACCTCCCTGAAGACCATGCAGGAACGCATGCAAAGCATGGACGAATACCAGTCCCTGCCGGAACCGCGCCAGGATGAGCTCAATAAACCGTTCCGGGATCTGGTCGATTACATCGGACAGGAGCGCCTGATTGCTGTGATCAAGGACCGGACCCGGTACTTTGAAGAAGAGGGCTACCAGAAGCTGCTGGGCAAAATGGTGGCGCTGGCCAATCAGAAATCAGCACCGGCAGACGACCCCGATCAGCACCCAGGTAGCCAGAGTGAAGACCAGAGTGACGGGGGGACTCCCGAGGTCAAGGAATCGGCAGCCGACTACGTTCACACTCGCAACCTCCGTGTCGCGTTCGACAAGGCCTGGCTGGCCAACGAGGGTGATGTGGACCGGTACCTGAATGCCCTGCGCGAGGCCCTGCTGGTTGAAGTCCAGCAAGGCCGAAAGGTCCAGATCTAAGCGTGCCGAACCGTCTAACCGGTCGATGTTGGGGATAGCCATGCACGAAGCCGAACAGGAAATCCAGACGCTCATTCGCGGCGGCGAGAGCCTCGCCGTCGAGTTCAAGAGCGACGTCAAAAGCCTGCCGGACCGGGATCTGGTGGCCGCGGTGGTGGCCCTGGCCAACACCGAGGGCGGCGACCTGTTCCTGGGCGTTGAAGACGATGGCACCCCAACTGGGCTGCATGCCAACCACCGCAACCTCGCCGGCCTGCCCGCACTGATTGCCAACAAGACCATTCCCTCGCTGGCCGTGCGCGTTGAGGCCCTGGAGCTGGAGGGGCAAACTATTGCCAGGATCCAGGTTCCCAAGTCCCGGCAGCTGGTGTCGACCTCGGATGGCCTGCTGCAACGTCGGCGCCTGAGAATGGACGGCACTCCGGAGGCCGTGCCCTTCTACCCCCATGAGTTTGTTCAGCGCCAGTCCAGCCTGGGAGTAACGGACCCCTCGGCCTTGCCGGTGGAAAACCTGGCGGTTGAGGATCTGGACCCGATTCAGCGGATCCGCATCCGCAACGCCATCAAGAAATACGGCGGCGACCAGAGCCTGACGCCCCTGGCGGATGATGAGCTGGACGGCGCCCTGGGGCTGACCGTGAACGTGGGAGGCCAGCGTCACCCCACCGTGGCAGGGCTGCTGCTGCTGGGGAGCGACATGCAGCTCCGACAACACCTGCCCTCCCACGAGGTAGCATTCCAGGTGCTGCGCGGTACCGATGTGCTGGTCAATGAGTTCTACCGCAAACCGCTGCTGGAGACCTTCGAGGAGGTCGAGGTACTGTTCCGCGCCCGGGTGGAAGAAGAGGAGATTCAGGTCGGACTGTTTCGCGTGCCCATCCCCAACTTCGACCGCCGGGCCTTCCGGGAAGCCTTTGTGAACGCCCTGGTCCACCGTGACTACAGCGCCCTGGGCGCCGTGCACGTCAAACTGGACGATGACGGCCTCAGCATCAGCAATCCAGGTGGTTTTGTGGAAGGCGTCAACCTGGACAACCTACTGGTGGCCGACCCCCGCTCCCGTAACCCCTTGCTGGCCGACATCATCAAGCGTATCGGCCTGGCCGAACGCACGGGCCGGGGCATCGACCGGATCTTCGAGGGCATGCTCCGCTACGGGCGTACCGCCCCCGACTACTCCATGTCATCCGCTCACACTGTCTCCGTACGCATGAGCGCAGCGGACGCGGACGCCGAGTTCCTGCGCATGATCGTCGAGCGCGAGGAGCAGACCGGTGCCGCCATGCCCATTGACAGCCTGATTATCCTGTCCCGGCTGCGCAATGAGCGGCGCTTGAGAACGGCGGACTTGGCCAAGTCGGTACAGAAGCCGGAAACCGTGGTCCGGGGCACCCTGGAGAAACTGGTGGAAGCCGGCATGGTGGAAGCCCACGGCACCGGCAAAGGCCGTACCTACACCCTGAGCGCCAAGGTGTACCGGGGAGCGGGGCAAAAGGCCGCCTATGTGCGCCAGGCGGGCTTCGATGCCATCCAGCAGGAGCAGATGGTACTGAATTTCATCGATACCCACGGCAGCATCAAACGAGCGGATGCCGCTGATCTGTGCCATATCAGCCCTTTCCAAGCCACTCGGCTGCTCAACCGCTTGAAAGACAAGGGTGTGATACGCCCGGTAGGCCAGGGGAAGGGGACTCGATATGAGCGAAGCTGATAAAATACGTGCGGCGCACGAAAAATACGAGCGGATACGAGCGCCGCGCGTATTTCCGCGTGCAAGTGAGGGCAGTGGCCGACCGGGTGCTGGATCAGGGGATAGTGAACAATCGGGAAGTAATGATGATAGACCAGCTTGAACTCAAAAACTTTACGTCATTCGGTGATCTGAACATCGATTTCTCACCCAAGATCAACGTGATCATTGGCGAAAACGGTACCGGCAAAACACACTTGCTCAAGGCGGCCTATGGGCTTTGTGCCGGCGCATCGTTTTTCAAGAGCAAGCCGGATCTCGGTAAAGCCGAGCTCGAAGCGGCATTGACTGCCAAGTTTTTGCGCCTGTTCATGCCTCTGGATAACAAGCTCGGGAAGATGCACCTTCACGGGGCCAGAGAGCACGCCAGTTTAACCGCGCAGTTTGCAGAGGGGCAGAAGGTCAACGCGATCTTTTTCAACAACTCCTCTGAGCTTTCAATCAAGGATTCGCAAAGCTACGCCAAGTACCGGGCTGAGCCAGTGTTCATCCCAACCAAAGAAGTGCTCTCTCTGGTCAAAGGTATGGCCGACGAAACACACGATCAGAAGACGGTTGAGCTGATATTCGATGATGGCTACGTCGATCTTGCCAAGGCCCTGACCAAATCCAGTGATGAAGACCTGGACGTGCGAATCAACCAAGATCCGAGGCTGAGTTCGATCGTTCCGCAATTGGTCAGCCTGATTGGTGGGCGCTACCAGTGGGAAAACGGTGGCTTCTGTTTCCAGCCAGGTGAATATCGGGAAAAGCCCTCTCCTAAACGAACCAATTCCAAGTCCGCCCAAGCGTATCAGGACTCCACAGTGACGGAGTTCGTCGCAGAAAGCGGTCGTCAGTACTCCAGCAGCATGACAGCGGAAGGCTTCAGAAAGATTGGTATTCTGCACAGGTTGTTGAGTAACGGCGTGCTGTCTCCTGGTTCCAGTGGCCCCCTGTTCTGGGACGAACCGGAATCCAATATGAACCCCAAGCTGATGAAGCAGCTCGTGCAGGTACTCTTGGAGCTTTCTCGAAACGGTCAGCAAGTCATTATCGGAACGCATGACTATGTCTTATTGAAATGGCTGGACCTGCTTTCTGATAAAGGGGCGGGGGATCACGTGCGCTATCACTCTTTATACCGCAAAGAGGGTGTTGGCGAAGTTTATATTGAAACAACTGATGAATACGACGGGGTTAGCAAGTCTGCTATTTCAAATGCTTTTGCTGAACTCTATGACGCAGATGTAAAAAGGGCTTTGGGGTAGTTTGAATGGCAGCTTACAAAGCAGAGAAAAATGCTGATCTTGAGTTCAATTTCCCGGAAGGGCTTGAATGGAACGAGCTGGATAGGCAGGGCGTTAAACTTCCTGTTCGCATGAAGTTTGTTGATCTTGTAATCGAGCGTGAGCGGGACATCCTCCTTATTGAAATAAAAGATCCTTCGCACTCAAAAAGCCCGGATGAGAACAGAAATCAATATCTCAAAAGCCTTGCGGACAACTCTATCTTGACACAAGAGCTAACTCCAAAGGCTCGAGATTCTTACCTTTATCTTCATCTGATGGAAAAAGATGAAAAGCCTTTCAAATACATTGTCCTGATAGGCCTGGATGCCTTCGACTCAGAGAAACAAAAAGCAGTCTTGTCTGGATTCAAAGACCGGCTGATGGCAGACATTCGCTGTGAATCGTTTGAGGCGTGGAAACGAAAGCACATATCTGATTGTGTCGTATTATCGGTTGATACCTGGAATAAAACATTTCCACATTGGCCTGTATCACGCATAGCCGATGCACAAGTTTGAGGATAGTAATCGTGGAAACTGGAAAGCTAAAAAAATTCGCCCAATTCGCTCGCCGCAGCCTCCTCGAACAGGTTACAGCCAAGCTCAAACTGGTACTCGCCGACGAGAGTCCCGCCCGGCGAGAAAGGCCGCAGGCGATTAAAAAACTGGAAGAAGCGATAGCCGAGCAGAGCAAAGAACAGGTTATTGAGCGGGTGGCCTATATCTGGTTCAACCGCTTCTGCGCTCTGCGTTTTATGGACGTGAATCGTTACAACCGCATTGGCATTGTTTCCCCTGCTGAGGGGCAGTTCCAGCCCGAGATCCTGGCTGATGCCAAAATGGGTCATATCGATGAAGAAATGGTGTCGGAGTCAACCCGCCAGAAGATCTTCACACTGCTGGACGGAAAGACACCCAGCCAGGACCCGCAGGGGGAAGCCTATCGCCTGCTGGTCGTAGCCGCATGTAACTATTGGTACAGCGCGATGCCGTTCCTGTTCGAACGCATTGACGACTACACCGAGCTGTTGATGCCGGATGACCTGCTTTCAGGCAACTCGATCCTGGCCTATACCCGCGAAGCCATGACGCCGGATACTTGTGAAGATGTCGAGGTTATCGGCTGGCTGTATCAGTTCTATATCTCCGAGAAGAAAGACCAAGTATTCGCTGATCTTAAGAAAAACAAGAAGGTTACTCCCGAAAATATCCCGGCGGCGACCCAGCTGTTCACGCCGCACTGGATTGTTCGGTATCTGGTGGAAAACTCGCTGGGCCGTCTCTGGATGCTCAACCGGCCAGACTCAGGCCTGATTGAACGGATGGATTACTACATTAAGCCGGAAGAGCCTGAGACTGACTTCCTGCGGATCAATAGCCCGGAAGAGATCAAGATCTGTGACCCGGCCTGCGGCTCCGGCCATATGCTGACGTATGCATTCGATCTGCTGTATGCCATTTACGAAGAGGAAGGTTACGAGCCTGCCGAGATTCCAGAGAAGATTCTCACCCACAACCTCTACGGCATCGAGATCGACGAACGCGCCGGGGAACTGGCCGCTTTTGCCTTAACTATGAAGGCACGGTCAAAGCAGCGCCGATTCTTCCGGAAGCCGGTGCAGCCCAATATTTGTGTGCTGGAGAGTGTGCGTTTCGACGAAGGCGAACTGAAGGAATACATGGAGTTTGTCGGGTACGACCTATTTACTGCGCCGCTGCAAAATACCCTTCGTCAGTTCGAAGAGGCCGATAACTTCGGCTCGCTGATCTGCCCCGATGTCACCGACGTAGACGACATGCTCAGGATTCTTGAGCCAAAAAACGTCTCCAACCAGTTGTTTATCAGCATGACTCACCACAAGGTGCTCCAAGCCCTGCGGCAGGCCGATTACCTGAGCCCGAAATACCATGTGGTGATTGCCAACCCACCGTATATGGGTGGCAAGGGTATGAATGGGCGACTGGCCGCATGGGTAAAGGACAATTACCCGAACAGCAAGTCTGATCTGTTTGCCATGTTCATAGAGCGTAACCTCGACCTTGCTCAGAAGCATGGAGCGGTTGCGATGATTACCATGCAGAGCTGGATGTTCTTGTCATCTTTCGAGGCACTGCGTGCGCGGGTTCTGGGACAGAACACACTGTTATCCATGGCTCACCTCGGTGCGAGGGCATTTGACAGTATCGGCGGTGAAGTGGTTTCAACCACTGCTTTTGTATTGGAGAACTCAAATCGGCTGGATTACAAGGGCGGCTATTTAAGGTTGGTTGCTGGTAATTCTGAAGCTGAGAAAGACGCCGCCATCCGAGAAGCGGTTATGAATCCTGATTGCGGTTGGCTCTATCATGCCTCGGCAATTGATTTTAAAAGGATTCCTGGGAGCCCGATTTCCTATTGGGTCAATGATAATGTTCGGGCGGCATTTGATGACGCCGCCGTTGAAGACGTGGCCATACCTAAATTCGGCATGTCGGTTGGTGACGGGGAAAGATTTATTCGCTTTTGGTATGAAATAGGAACTGCTTCCATAGGAAGCAATTGTAACTCTGAAGACATATTTGCAGAGGGAGGTTACAAGTGGTGTCCCATGGACAAAGGCGGAGAATATAAGAAGTGGTATGGGAACCAATGCCACGTCGTCTTATGGGAAAACCGAGGCCATGAGATTAGAAATTTCGCTCGTTCTGCAGTCCGTAGCCCACAATATTTTTTCAAACCACACTTTTCATGGACTCTCGTCGCCTCAGGAGCCTTTTCTTCAAGATATTTCCCTCATGGGTACATCTTAGATACCGCTTCAAACTGCATCTATTTCGAAAAGGATTCGCTCAAATTTAAGCTCTTGGGGTTTTTCAACTCAAAACTATCAAGCTATCTGCTACAACTTTTAAATCCAACAATGAACTTCAGTTGTGGCGTTGTTGGTAAATTACCATCTGCTAGCCAAGTCAGCTACGACAAGTCCATTGCCGATTCCGCGATAAAAATAGCAAAAGATGACTTCGACTATAACGAAACCTCGATTCTTTTCCCTGGAGGGTCGATTTCACTCTTGGATGGGAGATTTTTCGATACAAATTTAGCTAAAACATATTCCAATGTTCGCGCCCACTGGCGGGAGATGACGCTGGAGACGCAGCGGTTAGAGGAAGAAAACAACCGTATCTTCATCGACGCCTATGGCTTGCAGGATGAGCTGACCCCCGAGGTGCCACTGGATGAGATCACTCTGACCTGCAACCCCCACTACCGCTACGGCAGCAACAAAAGTGAGGAAGAGTTGGAGGCGCTGCTTCTGGCCGACACTATGCGGGATCTGGTCTCTTACGCCGTGGGATGCATGTTTGGCCGCTATGCGCTGGACAAACCGGGGCTGATCCTGGCCAACCAGGGAGAGACCATTGAGGACTACCTGGAGCGGGTTCCGGAGCCGAGCTTCCCGGCAGACGATGACAATGTCATCCCTATGCTCGATGGCGACTGGTTTACCGACGACATCACTGAGCGCTTCCGTGAATTCCTGCGCATCGCCTTTGGCGAAGAACACTATGACGAAAACCTCCGCTTTGTCGAGCAGGCGCTGGGTAAGGACATCCGCAAGTACTTCCTGAAGGACTTCTACAACGACCACGTGCGTCGTTACAAGAAACGTCCCATTTACTGGCTGTTCTCCTCACCCAAGGGCTCATTCAACGCGCTGATCTACATGCACCGCTACCAGCCTCACACCGTAGGCACGGTGCTGGAGTATCTGCGCGATTTCAAAGATGAAAAGCTGCAAGCCCGGAAGAACCATCTGGAGGCCGTCAGTATCAGCGCCGGGGCCTCCCAGGGTGATAAGACCAAGGCCCTGAAAGAGATCGAGAAGATCAACAAAATCCTAGCCGAGTTGGATGACTACGAGCGGGATGTACTTTATCCCCTGGCTACCGAACAGGTGGAAATCGATCTCGATGACGGGGTGAAGGCCAATTATCCGAAATTCGGCGAAGCTTTAAAGAAGATTACCGGCCTCTCTGGCTAGGAGCACAGGCATGCATATCAACAAACTAACCTTGCAGCGCTTTCGTGGCGCTCAAGATCTACCGCTGGATCTGGATGACAAGCTTAATGTGTTTGTCGGCATGAATGGCACGGGTAAATCCAGCATTCTGGATGCCTCGGCCATCATGCTGTCCTGGCTGGCGAATCGGATTAAGCATGCGGGTGCGTCTGGGCGTCCGATTGCCGAATCCGATATCAGGAATGGTGAATCCTCCGCCAATCTGGCTATTCAGCTATGTGATGAGGGTACTTCCTTCGGCTGGAACTTGGCGAAGGTGCGTAAGGGGTACAGCAAAAAGGACCTGGCCTCTGTTCTGATTTCTGCATCCCAAACGGCCAAGGGTATTCAGGCCGGCATCACCGAGCACAACGGGAAGGTAAACATCCCCTTGTTTGCTTACTACCCGGTGAATCGCGCTGTGTTGGATATTCCACTGCGTATCCGAGAAAAGCATCAGTTCGGGCTTCTTTCTGCTTACGAGGAGTCGCTAACTAGTGGCGCCAACTTCCGTACTTTCTTTGAATGGTTCCGGGAGCGTGAAGACCTTGAGAACGAGAACCGCAAATACATAGATGATCTGATCAAGCCGGACGATTTCGAGTTCCCGGATTCGCAGCTAACGGCGGTGCGACGGGCTCTTGAGATTTTCATGCCGGACTTCCAAAACCTGACCGTAAGGCGCCAACCGCTGCGGATGGAGGTAACGAAGAAAGGCCAGCGACTCACAGTAAACCAGCTTTCCGATGGCGAAAAATGCTTGATGGCCATGGTTGGCGACCTTGCCAGGCGCATGGCCATAGCCAACCCGGAGCGAGAAGATCCGCTGCTGGGAGATGGCATTGTGATGATCGATGAAATTGATCTGCACCTGCATCCGAAATGGCAGCGCTTGGTGGTGCCCAGTTTGAGGGCGGTTTTCCCGAACTGTCAGTTTTTTATCTCCACTCATTCACCGCATGTAATTACCCATGTGAAACCGGAGAATCTGTTCCTTATGAACATGACAGATGCCGGGGAATTGGAGATTGTTCGCCCGAATGAGTCCTACGGGAAGACGGTGGACAGGGTGCTTGAAGATCTGATGGGCCTTGAGACCACACGCCCGAACCAAGTGGAAGATGCTCTTCGAGCTATTTACGGGCAAATCAATGATGGCGAGCTTGATACTGCCAGAGAAGGCATTGCTGCATTGGAACGAGACATTGGCGAAGATCCGGAACTGGTAAAAGCCAAGGTGCTGATCAAACGCAAGGAGCTGATTGGCCGATGAAGTATGTGGAGAAACGCCACGAACCTGAAGCTTATACGCAATGGAGGGCTCTGGCCAATGAAGACTGGCAGCCCACCTATGACGACCTTAGCGGTGACACAAAAGCTTCGGTTAAGGGAGCGTTGATGCAAGAGCAGGGCTATATCTGCTGCTATTGTGAACGCCGGTTAACCGAGGGTGATTCCCACATAGAACACTTCCGGCCCCAGAGTGACCCGGCAGTGGATCCGTTGGATTACGGCAATTTTTTGTGTTCTTGCCAAAACCAGATCAGAAAGGGGGAGCCCCGTCACTGCGGTAACCTCAAAGGCGACTGGTTTGATCCTGAGCTGTTGATATCTCCGCTGGATGCGAGTTGTGAGCACCGGTTTGGTTTTGAAGGTGATGGTTGGATTAAACCTGCTGACAGTAACGACCGGGCGGCCCGTGAAACCATTACCAGGCTGGGTCTGAACCTGCCCAAGCTGAATGAGTTGAGGGCTGGCGCAATTGAGCCTTTCCTCGATGATAGTTTGACTCATGACGAGCTGAGCAGGTTCGTGTCGGGCTATTTAACCATGGGAGCAGACGGCCGTTTCAGTGAGTTCTGGACCACTATCAAATATTTGTTTGGAGACTACGCAGCCGCATGAGTAACCGAATTTCCCAGGCGTTAAAAAAATTATTCGAGCGGCACCGGGTCGTGTTCTGGTATGACAGCAAGCAGGAGCTGCGCGGTGATTTCGAGACGGTTTCCATCCCGCACGTGGAGAAGCTGGAAATCGCCAACAACGAGTACAGTCTGAAATATCGCATCCTGCGGGAGGCACCGGAACAGAAATTCTTGCTGTACAAGAAGGGGCCGCAACCAGAGGATCTGGACAACTGGTTGCTGGACGTACAGCTGGCCCACGGCGAGTTCCGGACCGACCAGGTGGCCATCTGGCTGTCCGAGTTGGAGTTGGGCCTGGAGTTCGCCGAGATAGCTCAGGCCCATACGGAGTTCTTTCAGGCGATCAAGCGCAAGGAGGCACTGAAGAAGTTGCTGAAGCCGGATGACACCGCCGGCCAGCTGCGCCTGAAGATGCTGGCCGTGTGTGCCGGTAGCGAGCCCCGTATGGACTCGGTGGTGGAAACCCTGCTGCAGCAACTGGCGGAAGAGCGCGATGATGGCATCAGGCTGATCGAACGGTGCGGCTTGGATAGCTTCCTGTGGGAGCAACTGACCCGTTTCTACGGCTACGAGGCCAGTGAACCCAGCCTGCGCGATTTCGTGATCGAGCTGTTCAAGTCCTGCTACGCCATGGGTACCGATGGCGATGTCAAACTGACCGGCGACGCCCTGGTGTTCCTCAAGCGCTGGAAAGACAGCCGGCAGTTCGAGCAGGGGTTTGAAACCCTGTCTGCCGAGTGTGCCGAGGTGCTGGGCATTGAGCAGGATCTGGGTAAGCGGGACTTCCGGGACCTGGTTGAGCTGGATTACTTCCGGCTAATCGACCAGAAGATTATCAGTGACCTGGTGCGGGCGGTGGTAGGCCGCACGGTCACTAGTGGCGATGTGGCATTGTGGGTACGGCAGCGGCGCCAGGGCCACTGGTACGGGGAGTTCCGCCACCTGTATGAAGCCATTGAGTTTGCGGCCCGTTTTGTCCAGATGCTCGGTGAGGCTCGTCTCACCATGGACAGCCTCTCCGACGGCGTTCAGCGATACAGCCGTTCCTGGTTCCAGTTGGATCAGCTCTACCGCAAATTTACCTACCATGTGCGCATGTCCGGCCAGGCATCGTTAATGGGCGATCTCAGTGAGCAGGTGGAGAATTTGTATTCCAACAACTACCTGCTCAAGCTGGGCGACGGCTTCCAGGTTCACGTGGATGCCGCGCCGCGCTGGGAGGCCTATCCGGTCGTTCAGCAAACAGCCTTTTTCGAGCACTGGGTTCGCCCGTACCTGTGCAAGGACAAACGGATCTGCGTGATCATTTCCGACGCCATGCGCTATGAGATTGGTGATGAGCTGCTGGGCCTTATCCGGCAGGAAGATCGCTACAGCGCGGAGCTTGAACCGGCACTCTCGACCCTTCCCAGCTATACCCAGCTCGGTATGGCGGCGCTACTGCCCAACAAGTCCCTGGCAATCGCCGACAACGATACCGGTACGGTACTGGTGGATGGCCAAAGCTCACAGGGCACGGTCAACCGTACCAAAATCCTGCAGGCCGCCTTGGATGGTCGGGGCCAGGCCGTCAAGGCGGAGGATTTTATGCAGCTCAACCGGGAAGACAGCCGTGAGCTGCTCAAGGGTAATGATGTGCTGTACATCTACCACAACCGCATCGATCACACCGGCGACAAGATGCATTCAGAGGGGCAGGCCTTTGAAGCCGCAGAACAAACCCTGGATGACCTGATTCGACTGATCAAGAAGCTCACGGCGGCCAACGCCAATAACCTGCTGATCACCGCTGACCATGGCTTTATTTACCAGAACCGTGAGCTGGATGAGAGTGATTTCCTGGGCGATGCCGTTTCTGGCGATGATATTCGCTACCGGGACCGTCGGTTCGTGCTGGGTAAGGGGCTGTCCGCCTCTCCGGCCTTCCATCACTTCTCGTCTGAGCAGCTTGGGCTGGATGGCGATATGGAAGTGCAGATTCCCAAGTCCATCAACCGGCTGCGTCTTAAAGGCTCTGGCAGCCGCTTTGTGCATGGCGGCGCATCCCTTCAGGAGGTTGTGATTCCAGTCCTGAAGGTTAACAAGAAGCGCCAGAGTGATGTCAGCGCCGTTGAGGTGGACATCCTGCGTGGGGCCAGCTCGGTGATCACTTCCGGCCAACTGGCCGTCACCTTGTATCAGTCCGGACCGGTTACCGAGAAAGTACAGCCTCGCCACCTGCGGGCTGGGATTTATACCCAGTCAGGGGAGTTGATTTCGGACAGTCACGAACTGTCGTTTGACCTGACCTCGGAGAACCCCCGCGAGCGGGAGCTTCAGGTGCGCTTTGTGCTCAGCCGCAAGGCGGACGAGGCCAACGGCCAGGAGGTTTTCCTGAAGCTGGAAGAACAGCACGCCGGCACCTCCCACTACAAGGAATACAAGTCGCTCAGGTATTTGATGCGGCGGTCCTTTACCAGCGATTTTGATTTCTGAGGGTTATAGCCAATGAGTACGCTTGACCAAAAGATCAACGAACACTTCCCCGGGTTGGTGGTGCGCAAAGACCTGGTGAAAACGGTCAAGGGCAACGCCATCGTTCCCTCATACGTGCTGGAGTATCTGCTCGGCCAATACTGCGCCACTAACGACGAGGCCACGATTAAAACAGGGATTGAAACGGTCAAGGAGATTCTGGCCAAGCACTATGTCCACCGGAACGAGGCCGGACTGGTGCGCTCGAATATCAAGGAAAAGGGGCGCTACAAGGTTATCGACAAGATCAGTGTGGCCCTGAATGAGAAGACGGATGCCTACGAGGCGCAGTTTTCCAACCTGGGAATCAAGAAGGTATTGGTGGATTCTGGGACCGTCAAGGCCCACCCCAAACTGCTGGTAAGCGGCGTATGGTGCATTGCGGACATCGAATACGTATTTTCTGAAGACCAGAACGTCAGCCCCTGGATTCTGTCCACCCTCAAGCCGATTCAGCTATCGCACTTCGACTACGACGCCTACGTTGCCGCGCGGCAGCAGTTCAGCACCGATGAGTGGATTGACCTGCTGATCCAGAGTATCGGCTTTAACCCGGAGATGTTCGGACGGCGCAGCAAGCTGACGCAACTGGTCCGATTGATTCCGTTCTGCGAGCGGAACTACAACCTTATCGAACTTGGCCCCAAGGGGACGGGTAAATCCCACGTTTACTCCGAATTCTCGCCCCATGGGATCCTGGTTTCCGGTGGTGAAGTCACCGTACCCAAGCTGTTTGTGAATAACTCCAGCGGCAAAATCGGCCTGGTGGGCTACTGGGATTGCGTGGCCTTTGACGAATTCGCCGGTAAACAGAAGCGAGTCGACAAGGCCCTGGTCGACATCATGAAGAACTACATGGCCAACAAGTCCTTCTCCCGTGGCGTGGAAACCCTGGGCGCCGAGGCGTCCATGGTGTTCGTGGGGAACACCCGGCACACTGTTCCTTACATGCTGAAGCATTCAGACCTGTTCGATGAACTGCCGGACAAGTTCTACGATTCTGCCTTTCTGGACCGGATCCACTTCTATATTCCGGGATGGGAGGTCGACATCATCCGGGGCGAGATGTTCTCCGACGGCTATGGCTTCGTGGTGGACTACCTTGCAGAAATCCTGCGCTCGATGCGGAACTACGATTACTCCGACCAGTATAAGGAGCACTTTACCCTTTCTTCGGATATCTCGACCCGTGATCGGGACGGTATTAACAAGACCTTTTCCGGCTTGATGAAGATCCTGTTCCCCCAGGGGGGAGCGACCAGGGAAGAGGTTGAAGAAGTGCTGCGCTTTGCCATTGAGGGGCGCAAGCGGGTCAAGGACCAGTTACAGCGGATTGATACCACCTACGGCGAAGTACGCTTTTCCTATCAGGATCAACAAGGCCAGGAAATACTGGTCACGACACTTGAGGAGGAAGAGTACCCAGGCTACTACCACCAGACGGTCTCGACTCCTGATGACGAGGGAGTAGAACCCGAGCCAACAGCGGACGTTAAAGGTGTCGAGCCAGAAGAGCTGAATGCCCCCGAGCCAGTACTGGAAGAAAAGCACCTGACCTTCCAGGAAAATCAGAAGGGCATCTCATTCGACGGCTTGTTTGGCGCATACCTGAAAGGAGCCAGCAAGATCACCGTCACAGACCCCTACATCCGGCTTTTCTACCAGATCCGCAATTTCATGGAGTTTCTCGAAGCCATCGTGAAGAACAAGGCCGAAGAAGATGAAGTGGAGGTTCACCTCGTCACCGTCAGGGACGAGTTCAAGGGTGACCTGCAAGACGAGAGTTTTGAAAAAATCCAGGAATCCGCTCGCACCGTGGGCATCGACTTCACCTGGGCGTTTGACGAAAGCGGCACCATTCACGCCCGTCATATCGTTACGGACCACGGCTGGAAGATATCGCTGGATCGGGGGTTGGACATCTTCCAGCACTACGAGATGAATGAAGCCTTCGCGTTTGCCAACCGGTTGCAGCAGTTTCGGTCGAGCAAGGCCTTTGAGGTGACGTTTATTAAAGTTTAGGGAGCGCGAAATGAATATCGAGATTAAAAATTGCAATAACATTGATTGGGCTAGTTTGGTTCTTTCTGAAAATACGCTGAACATAAAGTTCGCACCAAACGGAACCGGAAAAAGCTCAATTGCTCGGGCAATTATCCTCGGTACGACTGAAGGCTCAAATTTAAATGAACTCATCCCATTTAAGCTTAGAAAATCCAATCCAGATGGAATAACACCTGAAGTTACCGGCACAGAAAGCATCAATACTGTCATGTGCTTCAACGAGGAGTACGTCAGTCAGTTTGTGTTCAAAACTGATGAATTGCTCAGCAACAGCTTTGATATATTGATTAGAACAGATGCCTACAAACAGAAAGAGCAGGAAATTGAAAGTTTTATCCAAGATATCAAACAACTATTTTCCGGAAATCAAGAATTGGAAACCTTGATAACTACCCTCAAGGAAATGGGAAATGCTTTCAAGTTGACCAAATCCGGCTTGTCCAAATCTTCGACAGGAATGAAAGGACTATCTTCAGGCAACAAAATTCAACATGTTCCCTCTGGCCTTGAGTCTTATACACCGTTCATTCAAAGCGAAAACAGTGTTAACTGGATTGACTGGCAAACAAAGGGGTACGAATTTTCGGAACTATCTGATAGTTGTCCATTTTGCACCTCACATGTAGCTGAAAAGAAGGATCAGATCAAGAAGGTTGGCGAAGAATATGATAAAAATACGATTAAGAACCTGATCGCCATAATCGGTGTGATCGAAAAGTTGGGCGACTTCTTTTCTAAAGAGGCGAAGGGTAAACTGAAGGCAATTACAGAGCTGAAGGACGGGCTTGAAAAAGAACACGAAGCATTTCTTGCTTCGGTAAAGAGTCAAATCGATAATTTCACTGAGAAGCTAGAAAATCTTAGAACACTTTCTGCGTTCCAATTTAAAGACGGTGAAAAAGTTTCTGAAAAACTCCCTGCCTATAAACTGGACCTGGCTTTTTTCTCGGAGCTTAATTCAGAAAGGATGCTGGAAGCCATCACTCCGATTAACGACTCTATCGACGAAGTAATTGCACAGGCCGGCCAACTTCAGGGAAAGATCAGTCAGCAACGAAGCGAGATGAAGAGAACGGTCGAACGGCATCAGATCGACATTAACAATTTTCTCTCATACGCAGGTTACCGATATAAGGTTGAGATAGTAGGTGAAGGCGAACAGTCACAACTGAAACTGAGACATGCCGATCACGAGGAATATCTCAGCGGCGGAAGCCAACACCTCAGTTTTGGTGAAAGAAATGCTTTTGCCATCGTTCTTTTCATGTATGAGTGTCTGTCAAGAAAACCGGACTTGATCATTCTGGATGACCCAATTTCTTCATTTGACAAGAACAAAAAGTATGCCATTCTCGAAATGCTTTTCCGTCGAAAAGCTGATTCATGCTTGAAGAATAAAACAGTTTTGATGCTTACACATGATGTGGAGCCAATTATCGATACCATTAAGTCTCTTGCGCATAAGTTCAGCAATCAGACTTCGGCATCGTTTCTGAGGCTTGAAGCTGGCCAGTTAATTGAATATGTAATCAGAAAAGAGGATATGCAAACCTTTTCCCAGATTTGCAAGAATGCTCTCGCCTCTGACAAGGATGATGTTATCAAGCTGATTTACATGAGACGTCATTTTGAAATTTCTGACGACAAGGGAGATGCTTATCAAGTACTCTCCAATATTCTGCACAAGAGAGAGCGTGCAATTGATACCAGAGAACCCATAGGGGAAGATAACAATTATCCGGAAATGGCGCCTGCCAAGTTCTCCAATGGATGCAATGAAATATCGGGCTTTCTGAACGGATTTTCATACTCTGACATTTTGAATCGAGTTACTGATGTCAATGCGCTGAATTCGCTTTATAGAGCTTCCGAAAATGGGTATGAAAAACTTCAGATTTTTCGCCTGTTAGATCTGGATATTGAGAATTCTGTTGTTCAGAAGTTTATCAATGAAACATATCATATTGAGAATGAGTTTATTTGCCAGCTTGATCCTGCAAGGTTTGATACAATTCCGGAGTATGTCATCTCTGAATGTGATCGGATTCTGCAGGAGGTCCAGTGAAGCTCCTCCACACATCCGACTGGCACATTGGGCGCACGACACCCGGTAGGAGGCTGGGTAGGTTTTGATCAGTATAGTCCAGCAAGCCAATCACGCTTTCGACTCCTGTTCCCACCAAGCCTGAAACAACTCATCACCACCCGGCACATAGGTGTGAACTTCCCGGCCATTCCAATCCAGCGCCAGAACCTGCAAGGCTGCCTGTTGCAGTTCGGTATCCAAGGCCCTCAACCGGTTCAACTCGAATGGCCAGTGGCTGGCGTTATATAGGCCAAGCAGGAATCGCCGGATATGCCGGGCCTGGCCGCCACCACTCTGGGCGGCGTCGAGCAGTATTGTGAGAGCCGGAAGCCCCTCGTCCTCCCGCTGTTGCCTGCGCTTTTCTTCCTGTTCTAACAAAAATAGAAAGCGTTCGGGAAGCATGGATGTTTTGTCCGTCATGTGTTCGGCGACAGTAAGCGCCAATAAACCAGCACCTACCCCACAGCTATAAGATTACCCAAACTGGATTCCTCACCAACCCCAAGAGGAATCGTCATGACACCAACC